>CACWRT010000107.1:0-9648 GCA_902763365.1 uncultured Ruminococcus sp. | reverse complement strand
CCGCTCTTCGCTAAAAACAGTCCTCAGGACTGTTTTCTTAACGCTCAGACCCTCTCAGGGTTCGAGTCCCATCAAGATTCAAACACAAAAAAGAAGCCTGACTTTCATCAGACTTCCCCTTCTTTTTCCGTGGACCAACAGGGACTCGAACCCCGGACCAACCGGTTATGAGCCGGTTGCTCTAACCAACTGAGCTATTGGTCCATATTTTAAATTTTCGCTTTACCCAAAATCTGCACCTGACATCTCAAGGTGCAGACCTGAGTTCAGCTTTCGTATTGGCTCCCCCAACTGGGCTCGAACCAGTGACATCATGATTAACAGTCATGCGCTCTACCGACTGAGTGTTGGCATCTTCCTATCTTCCCGGGACGTCACCATCCAAGTATTTTCGGCACTATCGAGCTTAACTTCCGTGTTCGGCATGGGAACGGGTGGACCCTCGACGTCATCAACACCAACTGTCTCTCTTGCGACTTAGTTATTATATCACACCAAAATATATTTTACAAGCCTTTTTATAAAAAATAATTATACAATTTGTATAATCGTGATATATAATACCGTTAGCGTTTAAGCACTGCCATTCGTCCCCATTTTGCTCATCACAAATGGGAATACTGATTAATAAACATGGATAATTCTTGAAATACGGAATATATCAGTTTCCTCTGAAAAAGGGACGCTCCCGTAAAGAAAACATCCCTTTCCATTATTTTTTGTTACCGGATATTTTTCCGTCTTTCATAGCTTGTATCAAAATATCACTCAAGGTCTGCATCATAACTTTTACATCGAGCGGTTTGGCTATATGGCCGTCCATTCCTGCATTATGTGCCGCCTGAATATCTTCCTGGAATACGTTAGCCGTCATTGCTACTATCGGTATATCTGCCAGCCTTTTATCGCTGAGAGCTCTTATTTCTCTTGTTGCGTCATATCCGTTCATTACAGGCATCTGTATATCCATAAGTATTACATCATATGTATACGGTGGAGATTGCTCCACTTTTTCCAGCGCGATCTTTCCGTTTTCAGCTGTGTCGACGACAAAACCTGTACGGCTGAGTATCATCTTTGCTATCTCAAGATTTATGCTGTTGTCTTCAACTAAAAGCAATCTGAAAAGACTATAATCCAGCACATCCGTAAGACGCTTTTCGGTAGTATGATCCACAGCAGGTTCTGTCGTCGGGAAAGAAAGCTTTACCGTCATTTCCGTTCCCTTATCAGGCTCTGACTTTACTTCAATGGTTCCGCCCATCATTTCCGTTATTCCCTTTGTTATGCTAAGCCCCAATCCGGTACCCTGTATACCGCTTGCAGTAGAAGATCTTTCCATTTCAAAGGGGTTAAACATATTTTTCAAAAACTCCCGGCTCATGCCTATACCTGTATCTTTTACTTTTAATTCATAATCGGCGTGATCGCCATTATATCCGCTTTCTGTTATTGTTACGGCTACACTTCCGTTTTCTCCGGTGAATTTATATGCGTTGCTTACAAGATTAAGTATTATCCTGAAAAATCTGTTCTTATCACACATTATCCACGGATGCTCAAGGTTTACGGCTTCAAGCGTATAATTTATTTTCTTAGACTCCATCTGTGACGAAAAAAGATCCTTAATTTCGGAAAGAATCTGCCTGAGATCTATCGCAACAGGCATAAGCTCCATTTTTCCGTTTTCTATTCTGCTCATATCCAGTACGTCATTGATTATTCCAAGCAACTGCTGACCCGAATTTTCTATCTTGATCAGGTACTGATCCTTCTCATCCTGCGTTATACCCTCCTGCCTTGCAAGGTGAGTAAAACCAACTATAGCGTTCATAGGAGTTCTGATATCATGGGACATATTAAAAAGAAATCTGCTTTTTGCACGGCTGCCTTCCTCGACCCTCATTTTTTCTCTTTCAAGATTTTTATGCTTTTGCTGAAGAAGTATGTGTATGCTGAGCGAAACCGCAAAAAGAATTATAACCACTGCCATACTTTTGACATTTGAACTGCGAAGCTTTTGCAGTTCATTATCCATAAATTCTTCGCCGCTCTCTTTTTCCGCCTTATCTTTCATATCAGATGAAGAATAGTGATCTCTTACTTCCTCCATGGAAAGGCGGGCAGAATTCATTGCAGACTGACTCATCCAGATAAGCGATGTAAACAGTATCAGCAGCAGTAAGGCTATCCACACAACGGTAGAACGTCCGAATTTGTTTGCATTATCTCTTTTGAGAACATTAAAGAAAAAGACAAATCCTAAAACGGACCATATGGTAAAAAGAAAATACGATTCTGATCCCATTGAATCAGATGACAACAAATTGAACAAGAGAAGATACAGTGCAAAACCTATCATAAAGATAAGTCCCGTAATTCCGGTAAAAAACTCTGCTTTACTGCCATTTGAGCGAGCCGTCTTTAATGCTGCAGCAGAAACAAATCCATAAATAATAGTCGCTCCTATAGTTGTGACATCTACTATCCAGCCTATTGCAGAGCGTCCTAAAAACGGTATCATCACCGAAAGTACAGCCACAAGCCATATACACCTGTTGGGAATGTGTCTGTTATTAAGTGCCGTGAAATATTTCGGAATTATCTCATCCTTCGCCATAGAATAAAGAAGTCTGCTCAGAGAAACAAAGTTTCCTATAAGACTTGTAAGTATAAGAGATATCATAGAAAGCAGCAGAAGTATTATTCCTGTGTTTCCAAGATAATGATATGCTGCGTAGAAAGGCGGAAGCCCCCTTATACCGCTGAGGTTTTCAAGATCCATGATGTACTCGATCCAGCTTGAATATTCGGGCGGATATGCAGATACCGAAAGAAGTATTATGGAAACGTACAGTATTACGGTTGTGATGACCGAAACCGATAATATACCGAAGGTCCTTTTCTTCTTAAAACGGAATTCCTCGGCAGAATGAGATATATTCTCAAATCCTATATATGCCCAGGGAGAAATACAGGCTATCCTGAGGATCTGTCTGAAATGTGATTTTTCCGGAATAAAAGCGGGTCCAAAATAATCTGCTGTTCTGTCTGTACTGAAAAGGGATGCAGCAAAGCACACCATAATACCAGCAATTATTATGATTATCATTGATATCATCAGTACAGAAACAATGCGTCTTCCTTTGGTACACAGAAATGCAATAATAAGTATACTTACTATAGACAATAAAGCTTCACCCAAATAAACTTCATACCCGAAAATAGAATAATGAAATCCGAATCGGAATACATCTCCCATAAAATATCCCGCAAACAAAGGTATAGCGGTGGCATTTGCCCACAGCATTGCAATATACGTAAGCACAAGAAACCACGAACATATAAATCCGTGATCGTATCCGAATGTTTCTTTTACATATGAATATGCGCCGCCTGACTGCGGGAATTTATTTATCAGGTGATGATAATTACGGCTTATTATTATCATTATGACCGCGCCGATCATCATACCTATCATACTGCCCAAAGGTCCTGCTGTCGGTAGATATGTATTTCCGGTAATAAACAGTGATCCCCATCCGATACTTGTTCCTACCGATAAAGCCCAGACCGCCGCAGGTGACAAATAAGGTCTGAGTCGTTTTTCACAGTCCTTTTCAGCTGACATTTTGATACACCTCTGTTTTATAGCTCAGAGCTCAGAGTTCAGGGCTCAGAGTCTGGCAATTCAGACTTTCTTCCCACATTTTACACTTTGATTCATTATTCATTATTCACTATTCATTGTTCACTATCTAAAGATCAAGGCAGCCCGGGGAGGACTGTCTTGATCGTATTGTCGTGGATTCAATTTATAGCTTTATTTCAGACAATCATTTTGCAACAAAGCCTATCTTCTTCATTGCCTTATCAAGTGTGCGCTGAGAGATCTTTTCGGCTATCTGTGCACATCTGCGGTACTGCTCCTCAAGATATGCTTTATCGGCAATAAGCTTGTCGAAGCGTTCCTGTATAGGACGTACTTCTTCGATAACCGCTTCTGCAACGGCAGTCTTGAAATCACCGTAGCCTTTGCCTTCAAATTCCGCTGTGATCTCATCCGCTGTTTTTCCTGTTACTGCACTCATGATGCCGATAAGGTTATTTATACCGTCTTTGCCCTCACCAACGCAGACTTTTGCTTCGCTGTCGGTAACAGCCCTTTTGAACTTTTTCATTATGGTATCGGGTTTATCAAGAATTGCCACCCAAGAGTTAGCATTTTCATCAGACTTTGACATCTTCTTGGTAGGATCCTGAAGGGACTTTATTCTTGCGCCTACCTCGGGAATATAACCGTCGGGAACTGTGAATGTCCTGCCGTAAACGCCGTTGAATCTATCGGCTATATTTCTCGAAAGCTCAAGGTGCTGTTTCTGGTCCGCGCCTATCGGAACAAGGTCTGCCTGGTAAAGAAGTATATCGGCAGCCATAAGTGTAGGATAAGTGAAAAGACCGGCGTTGACGTTATCTGCGTGTTTTGCGGATTTATCCTTGAACTGAGTCATTCTTGAAAGCTCGCCGAACTGAGTGTAACAGTTGAGCAGCCATGCAAGCTCTGCGTGGGTATGTACATGACTCTGAAGGAAAAACAGACTTTTTTCAAGATCTATCCCGCAAGCTATAAACAGAGCATATGCTTCCAGTATATTTTTCCTGAACTGTTTAGGGTCTTGTCTTACTGTGATAGCGTGAAGATCGGCAACTGCAAATATACATTCATACTCATCCTGCAATGTTACCCAGTTCCTGAGTGCGCCTATATAGTTTCCCAGTGTTATTGTACCGCTGGGCTGTATTGCACTGAATATTCTTTTCTTTTTTTCGGGTTGATTGTTCTTTATTTCTTCGGGCATATCAGAGTACCTCCGCTGCTAATTTTCCGAGCAGTCTGATACCCTTTTCAAGCTGTTCGTCTGTGGGCGTTGAAAAGTTTATACGGAAACTGCTGCACTGTTCTGCTTCGTCTGTAAGGAAAGCATTACCAGGTACTACGCATACCTTGTTGAGTACTGCCTGCTTGCAGAATTCCGGCATTGATATTTTTGCATTTTCGGGCAGCTTACACCATATAAACAGACCGCCTTCTATTCTCTGATAGGTTATACCTGTGGGAACAAGATACTTATCAAGGAGATCCATACAGAAATCTGCTTTTTTCTTATATATATCACGAAGTCCTGCAAGATGAGCTTCAAAATCATATTCGGTCATGAATTTATGAGCTACCATCTGTGCCCATGAATTTGTATGTACATCCTCACCCTGCTTACATACCACCATTTTCTGAATTACAGGCTTAGGCGCGATAACATAGCCAAGACGCATACCCGGTGACAGTACCTTTGAGAAAGATCCTGCATAAACCACAATACCGTCTGTGTCAATGGATTTGATGCACGGAACGTTTTCGCCGCTGATACGAAGTTCACCGTACGGATTATCCTCAAGTATCATTACATTATATTTCTTTGCAAGCTCATATATAGCCTTACGCTTCTCAAAACTTGTTGTAACGCCCGAAGGATTCTGAAAGTTTGCTATTATATAGATGAATCTGACATTTTTTTCTGTCTGCAAAGCCTTTTCAAGGGCTTCAAGGTTCATACCGTCATGCTCAAGGGGTATACCGCACAGACGGCAGTTATATGAGCGGAAGGAGTTAAGAGAACCGATAAAGCTGGGGGCTTCACAAATCACTGTATCGCCTTCGTTACAGGTCGTTTTTGTATAGAGATCCATTACCTGCTGTGCGCCTGATGTGATTATAATATCGTCATCCTCGCTGCCTACACCGAATTTATTTTTCATATAATCCCACACTGCGCTGCGAAGCGGCGGATAACCTTCGGTAACGCTGTACTGAAGTGCTGCTATGGGGTTTTCCTCCAGTATTTTTGCGGATATTTCTGCAATTGCCTTTGTGGGGAATGCCTCGGGAGCCGGGTTTCCTGCTGAGAGAGATACTACCGAAGGATCGGCAGCATATTTGAATATCTCTCTGATAGCAGATGGTTTGAGGGTTTTTACCTTATCGGAAACAATATATTCCATATTTTTCAGCTTCTTTCTTTTTGATTTTTTATGCTTATATCTCAGCTGCGGATCAGCGTTTCAAGAACGTCAGCTGCTTCTTTTGCTTCATCGCTTACTATGCTTTCTATCCTGCCCTCGTCACAGGCTTTTGCATTTTTATTGTCTATAGGCAGCTGTGCGATAACTTTGAGATCATATTCCTTTGCTACTTCTTCTATCTTGCTTTCACCAAAGGGATAATGCTTTTTGCCGCAGTCGGGACAGACATAGTAACTCATGTTTTCTATTACACCGAGTATCGGCACGTTCATCATCTTTGCCATCTTTACAGCCTTGCCTACTATCATAGATACAAGATCCTGCGGAGATGTAACAACTATAATACCGTCAAGTGGGAGTGACTGATATACTGTCAGCGGTACATCGCCTGTTCCGGGAGGCATATCAACGAACATAAAGTCCACATCTCCCCAGACAACATCGCTCCAGAACTGTTTTACAGTACCTGCAAGCACCGGTCCTCTCCATACTACGGGATCGCTTGCGTTCTCCAGCAACAGATTGATGGACATTACTTCAATACCGCCTGCTGTAACAACAGGGTGTATACCTTTTTCACTGCCCATTGCTCTCTCATTCAGACCAAAAGCCTTCGGAATAGACGGTCCGGTTATATCCGCGTCAAGAATAGCTGTTTTATAGCCTTTTCTGCTGAACATTACAGACATAAGTGAGGTTACTATGGACTTGCCTACGCCGCCTTTACCGCTGACTACGCCTATAACTTTGCGTACCCTGCTGTACTCATTTAAACTTTCGTGCATATCGGCAGGCTTTCCGCCCTCTCTTGAGGAACAGTTTACACCGCAGGTACTGCAGTCATGTGTACATTCTTCATTTACCTCAGTTTCCTGATTTACTTCTTTTTCCTTCTGATTCTCTGCCATTTTTAATGACCCTCCTTGTGTAATGTTTGTCTGCCGCGGTAAAAGGACAGCAACAGGGAATTCAAGGCTTTTGGGCAGCTATCCTGGGGGAACCCTTTCCTAAAAAAACAAATTATTTAAGCTTGATTTCCGTTATACGTCACTGCCTTGCATCCGCACAATTATTATTTTATTCCTCTGCCTCAGCTTCTTTATCTGCATCGGCTTCGGATACTTCTTCAGTACTCTCATCGTCGGATACTTCTGCTTCTTCATCCGATTCGTCGAGCGACGGAAGTTCGCTTTCTTCCGCTGTTTCTTCCTTTGGTCTGTCAAGTTCATAACCGCTCAGGAAAGTATAGGGGATACCATATCCGAGAGCTACCGCTGCAATTGTAACTGTTTCGGGAACAGCTGTAAGATCAAGCGGAAACGGAAGCCCCTGAGCACAAGCTGACAGAATAATATACAAAGCCGGTATATCAAGCAGTATAAGCGCTGCCGCAGAAAATCTCTTAACCTGCTTTCCGTCGCCTACTCTTGTTGCATAGAACAGTATCAGTCCGAATATTACAAATACCAGGCTTTTCAGAAGAAGCTTGACTGTATTTTCCATACCTGCGGAATTTTCTATTATTCCGATAAAGAAATACGAACATACAACGTATGCTATTACAAGAAATGCTGAAAATATCAATCCCGAGATATCTTTTTTCTTATTCATATTTATAACCTGCCTTTTCCGTATTTATACCTTATTTAAGCCGTGCCGCAAGGCAAAGCCAGCCTTTTTCCTCATACTGTTCAAACACTGTCATATTATGAGGCAGAGAATTCAGGACATCGTCAAGTCTTGTATCTATGATACCGCTCATTATATAGACTGTATTTTTATCCATAAGCTTTTCTATATCTGCCGAAAGCATTATAATAGCGTCTGCAACTATATTTGCAGTTATCACGTCAAAAGTACCTTCAACCTCATCTGCAAGATTGCCTTTTATGCCGGTATATCTGTCCTCTACATTATTGAGCTTTGCATTTTCTCTTGAGGATTTTACTGCCATTTCGTCTATATCAATTCCTATGGCACTTTCAGCTCCCAGCAAAAGTCCCGCAACGGAAAGTATACCGCTGCCGCAGCCCACATCAAGCATTTTTGCTCCCGGCTTCACATACTTTTCAAGAGCCTGCAAGCAAAGACGTGTAGTTTCATGTGTGCCTGTACCAAAAGCCAGACCGGGTTCAAGATTCAGCACAACTCTGCTTCCTGCTTCATAATCATCACGCCAGATCGGACGAATAAGGATCTTTTCCCCCACAGGAATGGGGTTAAAGTACTTTCTCCAGCTCACAAGGCAGCTCTCCACATCACAGCTTCCCGAGCTTATTTCATAGGATATATTTTCTGCTCCAAGGCGCTCACGGATAAATGATACTGCCTCGGCAGGATTTTCCTCGGGACTTATATAAATATGTATTATGCCGTGCTCCCTGTCCTTTTTCAGCAGATCCTCGTCAATAAGGTCAATATTTGCTATCTCCATAACTTCAGCTTCAAGTTCTGAATAATCTTCAATATATATACCGTAGGGGACCGTCATCTGCGCAATATTTCCCGCAGTTTCGATATCCCTTGAAGGCACTGTTACGGTTATTTCCGTCCAATCCATTTTCCCAGTCCTTTCTTATTTCCTTTTTCGGATATACTGATTATTTTACTATGGGGTTCTCCGCCCTCGGTTTTTTTGTTTTTATTTCCGGGCTTATATACATTCCAACATTCACTGAAATATATTTTTGTATCCATACCATTTTTAACAGGTGATAAAAATATTCCTGCCACAATTCCGCCTGCAAGACCAATCATAAATGTCAGTGCGGATATCAAGAACACCATTGATTTTTTCAAAGCTACTCCTCCTCATAGGTATACATTTAATAAAACTCAAACTACACAAGTACTATTATAATGCAAATCACACATAAAAACAACTGTTATTTAGTCATATCCAAATTATTTTCAAATCAAGTGCTGATGTGACGCATATCATGCTGCGCTCGCTTGGGTAGTTCTGTTTTAAATGCAGGGCTCCTCGCCCTGCACCTCGCAAGGGGCTCGAGCCCCTTGACCCGCAAAATAATAGCATTTTTTCATATCCCGAACTTTAATGCCCATATCGAAAGAAAGGTAATAGCAGCAGTTTTTACGTATAAAGTCAGAAAAACGAATGAAGCAGCAAATGATAAAGCGCAAAAGTTTCGCCGGAACCTTTTCAAAGGCTTACATGGTGCAGTGACAGAGTCCCCACCGTATTCCAAAGGGGAGCCTTTAGCCGTCTGAGACATTTAAAACAGTACTACCTCAAGCAAGCACAGTTGATTGAAGCGGACTTTGCAGTTAGTGTAAATAATTCCGGGAAAATTAAGCTTTTCAATAGCTTTGAGCGAGGAACATTATAGTATAAGCCGATATAAAAGTAACAACCGCGACAAGTAAAGGTTGCAGCGACGAGCCCGGAGCGGAACGTAGTGAAGCGAACCCCGCGTTACGGGACCGGCGGCTCGCCGGGGAGTTAGTGTGAAATTATAATTGGCAAAAATATTATCAATGGTAAAAAATGAGCTGCTCAAGAAGCCTGATACGCGGTCAGTACAGCATGAACCGCAAGTTCAGAGCGGA
>CACWRT010000106.1 GCA_902763365.1 uncultured Ruminococcus sp. | reverse complement strand
CTTTTGGGTGCATTTAGAATGTGAGCTTTTTGCTTTGTTTTTGGCTTGCAAGCTGACTTTTGAACTGATTTGATTTTTGAGTTTCACGGATTCAGGTTTAAGCTTAGAATAAAGCTCAAACTTTTTCTTCGGCTGCTGTTCTTTCCACGCTGCCGCTTCGGTCTTTTTTATCAGCTTTTCAAGCTTTGTTATCTGCTCCTGTAAGGCAAGGCGTTCGTCTATGGAAAGAGTATCTGCATTTTCTGCCCGCTCTTGGTAAAGGGCGATCTGCTCAATAAACGAATCCCATATTTCATCAAGCGACAAGCCGTTTAACTTTAATTCTATATTATCAGCAGACATCCATGGTGTACGATACAGCTTGTTGTGGTACAGTGCAAGCTGCTGACTGCCCTCACAAGAAAGCAAGAATAACAGCTTATGCTGATTCTGCCGGGCAATGGCTTCGACAACCTTGCCGTCAAACTCCTGCTTTTTCAGAACTATGGAAAGCAGGAGTATTTCTTCAATTTCTGATGAAGAGTTAAGATTCAGACTTCTGTTTGAAAGGCTGTTTTCAATAACAATCCTCTCTACATCGGTAACGAATTTATCTTTTAATGCCGCCGAAAGCGTCAGCCGTTTATAAAAAGCTTCTTTCGGCAGCCGCTTATGTATTGTTGTTGAAACAGGAAATTCAATCATACTATTTCACTCCTATCGGCTGTCATATTAAGAGTCCCTTTGTCATCCAAAGCATACCCCCACCCTGTCATCCCGAGCATCCTCTTGTCATCCCGAGCGTACCCCACCTTGTCATCCCGAGCGTAAGCGAGGGATCTTTTTCACGAAAGCAGCGTTATCGGAAAGATTCCTCGTCGCTGCGCTCCTCGGAATGACAATGGGGGCTTGCTCCTCGGAATGACAACGGTAGGCGTTCGGAATGACAATGATACGACTCCTCGGAATGACAAGGTGGGCGTTCGGAATAACAGGCTACTCACAATAATTATTAATTGTTAATTGTTAATTATTCAGATTACCACCATGAAGCAAATCAATTCAAAGTCGTCAAGCCCTGAAAAGCCGCCGGAAAGGAAGGTTGTCTGTCCGCTGCCGAAAAAGCTGTCAATGTCGCTTTCGTCCTTTGCGTCAATGATAGACATAATAGCGTCTTCAAGAAGCTGTGAGATTTTTCCCATGTTTTTTCCGTTGTTTGTTGCATTGTTGAACCCACGGCATAAATACATATCCGGAACGGACTTTCCACGTGCAATATGCCGCATGATGTCAAGAGTTTCTTTCGGCTGTAAATGATTGGTTATAATCTCGCCGTCCATTCCCACATATACCATGTAGAACGGGTGCAGTCTGTTCTGATTTTCAATGTTGATATCCTCATTGACATTTTTCAGAATGAAGATAACGCCCGCTTGTTCACCTGTTACAACAGCGTGAATGCCGAAAGGCGTGTGATCTATGTCGGGATGCTCTTTCATATAGGCAAGCAGATCCATTCGGAACTCATTCAGTCCCAAATCCATAATAGAAATGCCGTTAGTCATGTCCTCAAGGTCAACAACTTCCTCTTGCAGCTTCTGAAGCTGAGTGCGGCGGTATTCAAGATCGCCCTTTTCATCCGCATTGATGAGGTCATCATCACCGGTCGATGTCATAACGGATATACGCATTCTTGTTTCGACACGGTTTTTCAGGTCTATATATTCATCAAGAGCAAGATCGGGCCAGAAATTTACAAGCTGAATAACAGCGTTCTGACTTCCGATACGGTCTATTCGTCCGAAACGCTGAATAATGCGAACCGGATTCCAATGTATATCATAGTTTATGCAGAAGTCGCAGTCCTGCAAATTCTGTCCTTCCGAGATACAATCAGTCGCAATAAGAATGTCTATTTCGTGCCTGTCATCAGGATATAAAATGCTCTTTTCCTTCGACTTTGGAGAAAAACAGGCAAGTACATGATTCATATCTGCCTTGAATTTTGGTATTGTTGTTCTGCCGTCAACCGAACCGGTAACAAGTGCCGTATGCAGTCCAAGCTCTTTTTTTAGTATCGGACTGATGTTATCGAACAGGTATTCAGCCGTATCGGAAAAGGCGGTAAAAATCAGTATTTTCTTGTTGCCCTCATTAATAGGTGATGCGATCTTTTCACGAATTACTCTTAAAAGCTCATTCAGCTTGTTGTCATACTGCGGAGTTATATCCTCTACCATTGAAATAAGCTGTTCAAGATTTTCTATATCTTCATCCATTTCACGCTTCCATGAAATGTAATCCATGTCACGAAGGTCAATCTTGATCTTCTTTCCAACAGAGAAGAAGTCTGTATTCTGATCGTCAAAATCAAAATCTTCCTGCGAGCCTGAAAAATCATCCATCTCGCCAAGACCGGAAACACCTGTTTTTATAAACTTATCTATTATATCTGAGGTTTCTTTCAGATAATTATAAACACGGGTCACGGTCAGCAAGAAAGAGTGTACAGAGCTTTCCATTCTTTTAAGAAGATTGATACCGGTAAGTCTTTTGATACCTATTTCACGACCTCTGCGGAAGTTTTCTGTTTCTTCCTCATCAAGATATTTGTGCAGCTTACTCGGCTGTATGTATAATATTGGTGTGTATATCGTCAGACTTAATTTACCAAGCATTTCATATATTTCACTGTAATTTATTGCACCCGGAAGGTCTGTCAGCTTTGGACGTAATGAAATTGGTTTGTTTCGTTTTGGGAATGTTCCTATATCTGTCACATCGTAATAGTTTTGTATGTGTTTTCTTGATCTTGCTATTGTTACACTATCCAACACTTCAAAAAAGTCAAAATCAAGCCTTGACAACAGAGTATCCGTTGTCCTTTGTTCATCGGGAAGTTTGCACCACGCATTATATACCTTTTGTGCCTGACGGAATATTGTATCTATATCTGATTTTGTTTTCAGCTTTTCATTTATTTCCGTCGGGTTTCCTTCATAAGCAAGTGCAAGCTGATTTCTTAAGTCGTTGAAACGGTTATTGACAGGTGTTGCTGAAAGCATCAGTACCTTTGTTTTAACACCGGGCTTTATTATTCGGTTCATCAGACGCATATAACGGTTTTCCTTTTCACCGCCGTGACTGTTTGTGCCGTTACCGTTTCGGAAATTATGGCTTTCATCAATTACAACAAGTCCATAATTACCCCAATTGATATGTTCAATAGGCATATCCATTATAGTCTTACCACTATCTCTTGAAAGATCAGTATGATAAAGAATATCATAACTCAGTCTGTCTTCCGATAAAGGATTGTTAATAAGATTGCCACGGAAATTCATCCAGTTTTCAGACAGCTTTTTCGGGCAAAGTACAAGCACCCTTCTGTTTCTGCACTCATAGTATTTAATGACAGCAAGGGCAGTGAATGTTTTACCGAGTCCTACACTATCTGCTAAGATACATCCATTATACTGTTCAAGCTTATTGATGATACCAAGTGCAGTGTCCTTCTGGAAATTGAACAGCTTATTCCAGATCACGCTGTTTTTGAAACCTGTAGCTTCATCAGGAAGAACATCCTCTGAAATGTCCTCTAAAAATTCACTGAAAATATTATACAGTGTCATAAAATAGACGAGTTCGGGAGCATTTTCCTGATAGACTGCGCCGATCATATCTATAACTTCTTCTGTTACATCTTTGAGCTTTTCATCATCATTCCATATAGAATTGAATATCCGCAAAAACTCCATGCTTGCCGGATTTTCCATACGGGTAACCATATTTGTCAGATTATTTCCACGTTCACAGCCGAGATCAACAGTTGTAAATGTGTTCATCGGCATATATGTATATGTTTCATCATCGCCGTCAACCAACAAAAAATTATTCATTCCCTCACGGGTAGTATTTGTTTTGAAGCGGACTTTCTTTTTTATCCATCCCGCACATTCTTTGGCAACAGCTTTTTGTTTCAGTTCGTTACGAAGCCTGACTTCAAATTCAGTTCCGTACAAACTTTTTTCACGCATAAGACGAGGAATATAGAATTCACGTTTTTCTTTTGCGGTTTTTTCTGTGACAAAAGTGGGCGAGGTAAATATAAATCTCAATTCTTCACAGGATTCAAGCTGTTTCTTTAACTCCTGAAAAGCATATATTGAAAAGCAGGCTGCCGCAACAGACACACGGCTGCCTTTTTTAATTGTTTTAGCAAGGTCATCTCTGACCACTTTTGTAGTATTATTAAAAACTTCCATAAAGACATCTCCCGAAACAAGTCTTTACTATAATAAACAAAAAAACGGTTAAATTGATACATATATTATAACCTATAAGCATCACATTTTTCAATACTTGATTTAAGCCCGCCGGCGAGCCGCCGGACCCAATTCTGTCTTATACTGCTTTCTTTAGCACGCATACTTTCTTTAATCACGGACAGTGCTAATCAGAGTATTGCGTTTTGGCAGTTTGCATATCATTACTGTGTTAACTGTGTTATTTACAGTTACTATTAGCAAATAATACAAAACCGTCTGAATAACCATACGAATTTTTCAGTATGTGCCTTTCCCTCTTGCAATCACAAGCGAAATAGTGTATAATTGAAGTGAAAATTCTCAAATTAAACATAGAAAGAAGATTGATAGATGAATGACTATGTAAAAGGAAAGGCTTGGAAACAGGAAAAGTATAACCATATACTTGATGTAGGTTTCAAGCTCTTTGCCGAAAGGGGAATCGGACAGGTAATATTGCCGGAGGTCGCCAAAGCGGCGGATGTGGGAAATGCTACTCTTTTCCGCTATTTCCCGACAAAGACAGAGCTTGTCATTGCAATAGCCATACGCAGATGGGAGAGCTTCATAAAATGGCACAACAGCCTTCTGACTTCGGAGGAAACGCAGAACCTCACGGGTGCGGAGTATCTGAAATTCTTTCTTGACTCGTTTTTAGAGCTTTACCGCAACCACAAGGATATTCTCCGTTTCAATTACGATTTCAACAGCTTTGTTCGCAGCGCAGAGTGGACGGACGAGCAGAAGCAGCCATATCTGCAAATGGTAGATGCTCTGAGCAGGCAGTTCCACGACCTTTATGAGCGTGGTATGCGTGACGGCACTCTGAATGCCGAAATCCCGGAGCAGACGATGTTTTCAAGCACGTTCCACATCATGTTAGCGGCGGTCACGCGCTACGCGGCGGGGCTTGCGGTGGTGAATGAAAGCGACCCCGAAAGCGAGCTTGTGATGCTCGGGGATTTGCTGTTGTCACGGTTCACAAAAATCAAAGATACCAATAAAACTGAGGAGGAAAACATATGAAAAAAATCAAAAAGCCGATCAGCGTTTTGCTGGCAATGCTAATGGTCGTCAGCCTGTTCATGATCGTGCCGTTCACGGCGGGCGCGGCTACGACTGCTATTACCGATTTTTTAGACTGCACGTCGGGCTCTGCTGAGGGGTATTTTACCTACTCCGATCATTTCTATAAGATCGAGTGGACAGGTATCAATACAAATTATACACACTCTGTATGCTTGGCTAAATGGTACGATGACCTTGCAGTAAACAGTAACGGGCAAGACAGTACTCTTTTAACCATAAGACAGAGTCCTTCGGGCGGAAGGTATTGGTCCCTATCGGATATCACAAGCCTTACAGCGGGGCAGAGCTCTTCCGGCTATTCAAACGCTCTGCTCCTTGCGGAAGGTTCAGGCGGCACTGACTACAAGAAGGTTTGCACCGTTACTTGTGTGGCGGCAAACGCACCGGCATGGAACTGGTCTAATGACGCTTCGGCTTGTACGGCAACATTCGTCTGCGCCGATGAATCGAGTCTTTCCGCTTCGGTCAACGCCGCCGTATCGACAGAGGGCAACACTGCTACGGCAACAACGACATTCAACGGAATAACATACACGAGCACGACAACTATCCCGGACTTCTATGTCAACGAAGCGGGAGATACATATACTATCCGCAATGAAGCGGGCTGGAATACCTTCTGCGACCTGCTCGCCGACAACGCCAAGGGGTATTTCGACAACAAAACCGTGCAGCTCGGCGCTGATATCTCCGTAACAAGAATGGCGGGCGGCTCCTATCACGACTTCACCGGCACCTTCGACGGACAGGGACATACGCTGACCATCAGCTACGGCACTTTTGACGAGCCCGTCAGCAACGACGACAAGACGGCGCCGTTCCGCAATGCCGAGAGCGGCTGCGTCATCAAGAATCTGCGCACAGCGGGCACGATCTACACCTCGAAAAAGTACGCGGGCGGTTTCATCGGTACACAGTACGGCACGGTAAAAATCGAGAACTGCCGCAGCAGCGTCACGATCAACAGCTTGACTGCCGGCGACGGCACGCATGGCGGTTTCGTTGGCAATAACGGCAACGGCTCTGATCTCACGATCGACGGCTGTGTGTTTGACGGAAAAATCCTTTCCGCCGGTGAAACGGCTACCACAAGCTGTTCGGGCTTTGTGGGCTACAAGCACAATAGCGGCACGATCACCCTCACAAACTGTGTTTATGACCCCGCCGCGCTTGAAGATGGCGAAACCGAAGTGTCAGCCAACAGCGCGACCTTTGTCCGCAACGGCTCGGCAGGCAATAACTGCTACTACACACGTACTCTCGGTGATGCACAAGGCAAACAGACTCACACTATCACCGCAGACAATGACGTGACGCTCGCCCTCTGCGGCGACGCGACGGCATATAATGTCAGCGGCATCACGGCGTATGAAAACAACAGCGGCTTGCAATACAACGATCAAACCTATGCGGGCGAGAATGACGCGGTGACGCTCACGCTCGGCTACACCCGTCCCGCGGGATATGCCTTCACGGGCTACACCGCCAGCGCGGGCACGCTGGCTGACAATGTGCTCACCATGCCCGCCGAGAACGTCACGATCGGCGCGGGCTTTGAACAGGCGCTCTACACCGTCACGGTCGCCCCGACGACGCACGGCTCTGCCATGAGTATAAAAAGCGCTGCGCATTACGGCGAATACGTTGCCCTGATTATGATGCCTGCGTCGGGATATTACACAAAGAGCGTTTACATCAACGGCAATGTGCTCGAACCGGATGCCGGAGGCTATTCGTTCGATATGCCGGATGAAGACGTCACGGTCACGGTGGTGTTTGCCAAAAAACCCGTCAGCGTCACCTACCTTGACGAAAACGGCACGGCGCATATGGTTCAGGCTGTTCCGCTCGATCCTTCCATGACGACGCTCGAAGAGGGCTGGTATGTCGTCAACAGCAATATCACCTATACGGAACCCGTCACCTTCACCGGCAAGGTCAACCTGATCCTTGGCGACAACCGCACCATGAGTGTCGGCACAGAGGAAGCGCCGATCACATCGAAAGCCGCTATCGGTACGAACAGATCGTACACGCTTACGATTTACGGTCAAAGCGGAGGTACGGGTACTCTGAAAGCTTACTCAAGCACGAAAACGGCTGTCTCTGTTAATTTAGGCACATTTGTTCAAAACGGAGGCAATGTCATTCTCCGGTCAGCCGGCAACAACGCACATGCTCTTCTTGCCTATTCCTTTACCCTAAACGGCGGTAATTTCAATTCTTCCTGCAGCGGAAGTGATTCCTACGGACTCTGTTCTGCCGGTACAATCACACTCGGTTACCGTTCGGCTCAGGACAGCATACAGGTCAGCAGTATTCATATTAATTATGATTCAATATTCGGCAGCAACAGTAAAGCTACGATTGCCAAAGGCAAGACTTTCACCGACGGCACGAATTTCTATGACAGTAACACAGCTTCCGCAACTTTGGAGGCGCTGACGAATGTAACGCTCACTCCCGTTGCTTATGATGTGACCGTCAGCGACTGTACAAACGGCTCAGTCACAGCACAGGCAAAAGCAGCTAAGGACGAAACCGTCACTCTGACCGTCAATCCCGACTACGGTTATGCGGTAACAGGCGTGACTGTCAACGGAACGGCAATCGAACCCGTAAACGGCGTTTATTCCTTCACGATGCCCGCGCAGAATGTGACCGTGAGTGCGGAGTTTGAGGAGATCACGCAGCCCTATATTGCCGGCGCAAGCCTGACTCTCAAGGGCGATATCGATGTAAATGTCTATATTCAGCCGAGTGCCGACCTCGACACGAACACAGCCTATGTAATGGTATACGCTCCCGGTGATACAAGCGGGGTAAGATACGACCTGAAAGATCTGGAGAAAAATCCTGTTTACGGATATAAGGTATCGTGTCTGCTGACTGCACAGCAGATGGGCGAAAGCGTTACCGTACACCTGTTTGACGGCAGCGGCAAGGAGCAGGCTATTTTGGGCGGCGACAAAACAACAGAATATAATGATGGCTATTCCTACAGCCCGAAGGATTACTTTGCAACAGTTAAAAACGGTGGAGATACATATTCCGATGCTCTGAAAACTCTTGTAAATACCATGCAAAACTACGGCGAATATGCAAGAGAGTATTTCGGCAACAAGACCGCCGCAGTCTGCGAACCTGAGCCGATAAATGACGTTACAGCTGATGATCTGGAAGAATATGCGCTGAGCGAACAGGGAACCGCTCCGACAGGTGTAAGCTACTACGGCTCTTCCCTGATACTGAAATCCAAGACCTCTCTGAGATTCTATTTTGACAGTGCATTTACAGACAGTTATACGGTAACAGATTCAAGTAATAATGCTGTGGCATTCAATACAGGAAATTCTAACGGCAGATTCTATATCGAGGTACCGGATATTGCCGCAAAAGACCTTGACAAAGCCTATACCATAGCATTTGGTGACTATAGGATAACATCAAGTGCTTTGACCTATGCATACAATGCGCTGAGCTACTACTCGGACAATGCCCAAAAGACAGCACTATGCAATCTTGTCAAATCGCTCTATAAGTACAACACAGCGGCAAAAGCAGTTTTAGCATAAATGAGGAAAGGTATGATAAAAACCATGAATACAAAGCCATATATCAAGCCCGAAATGGAGATTACAGAATTCGACACTGAAGACGTTATCACAACAAGCGATCCCGAGGAAACAGAGACAATTCCGCAAAACTCAACGGGCTGATTGATACAAAACCGAAAAGCGCACCCCACTCTTTTTCATAAGCTAAAAAGCAGGAACAGCTATCGCAAGGACGGCTGTTCCTGTTTTTATATGCTGCTTTTTTGGAGCTTGAAGCCACATTTTTGCTGTCTCAGAGTTCCACCACCGGCATACCCTTACTTCTGTAATTCATCACTTCCCATTCGTCAGCAGGACGGATAGATACCATTTCATACTTTGAGTAATGTTCCTCTGCCTTTTCTTCGCTGTCGGTCAGAACAAGGTTTGTACAGTAAACTCCACTATCCGACCATTTGAATGTTGCCAAATACCAAGTTTTCATAGTTTTGTCCTTTCTCCCCGTATTGTATAGCCGATAGGTCAGCTTTTTGGGGCTTGAAGCC
>CACWRT010000105.1 GCA_902763365.1 uncultured Ruminococcus sp. | reverse complement strand
AAAATTCGTTTTTTTAGGAAAGGGGTCTGGGGGAGAACCCTTTGTTTTCAAACAAAGGGTTTCCCCCAGGATAGCTGCCCGGCAAAATTGATTTCCGTATCGCCGGCGGCAGGTTTGACAGGAAGAAAAAAATGTATTATAATATGGGTTAGAGTGGGATAAACAGCTGCGGATGCAGTGCCGAGAGGCCGCACCCGAGGAAAGTCCGGGCTCCACAGGGCAGGATAACGGCTAACGGCCGCCGGGGGTGACCCCAGGGAAAGTGCAACAGAGATATACCGCCTGAGTCTTTGACTCGGGTAAGGATGGAAAGGCGAGGTAAGAGCTCACCGGCGCATCGGAGACGGTGCGGCCATGTAAACCCTATCCGGAGCAACACCGCAGGGAAGTGTATTCATCGGCCCGATGGCTTCAGCAGGTGGCATTGAGCAGTATCGGTAACGGTCTGCCAAGATAGATGGCTGTTCACGACAGAACCCGGCTTATCGTCTCACTCTGTATTATAAATCCCCCCGATATTGTTCGGATAAAATATTTTTTAAAACTGTAAAGGAGGCTGCTGAAATGCTTGACGGACTTAAAAAGAAAGCTAAAAAAATATCCAAAGACATGGTACTGATTAATGTGGCAATAGTGCTGTTGGGGCTTTTTCTGGTGTTGAAACCCGGAGAAGCAAGAGAGATCATCTGTACTTTTATTGGCGGTATACTGACAGCATGGGGTGTCTTTAAGCTGTTTGATTACTTTTTGACAAGAAGGAAAACAGATCTGTCCATGCTTTCACTGATCGGAGGCTGTATCCTGCTTGCAGTAGGCGCATCAATTATAATCGCTCCCGTTATTCTTGCAGGTATGATCACGGCAGCTCTTGCAGTTATTCTGTTCATCGGCGCTGTGTTTAAGCTTCAGTACGGCGTTGCTTTTATGCAGAATGAATCAAAACTCTGGTGGTTACAGACTGTCGGCGCAATACTTATGATAATTACAAGTGTTATTGCTTTTATAAATCCATTCGGCAGCGCCGGAAACCTTATCATGATCTTTATCGGCTTTGCTCTTATGGCTGACGGAATATGGGATCTGCTGTCCATCCTTTATATCTCTAAAGTCCTGAAAAAAGCTGTAAAAAAAGTCGAGGAAGCAGAAGAATACAGTTACTCCTCAGATTCTTCCTCATCGGGCAGATATATTGAAACAACTGCCGAAGACGTCAGCTCGGAACAGCTTTGAAAATAACAGGAGGTCAACTCAATTGGATAATCGGATTCATCTTGCATTTCAGACACACACGATCAGCGACGAATACATTGGCTATGCCTATGATGTTGACAGATCGTTCAAACAGGCAAAATCACACGCAGGTGAAGTGGAACTTCTTTGTACATATGCTCCCGATAAAGAATACGGCAGTGAAGGAAGCATACCGTGCATAGCTTTAGTGGATGATGATTCTGTTTTTTCAGCCGTTGATGAGTTCATAGAAAGCGGTAAGGTTGACAATGCAGCGGAGCTTACCCCACTGACAGGTAAATTTATTTTTAAAGCCAAAATGGAATATTATGGTGATATCATGTATTTTTATGCCTTTGTGCATAATTCAGAATACCGGATGCAAGCAGGATTGTGCCTTATTTATCCTGAGAATTACTCCGGTACAGAAGATGAGAAAAATTTGATCAAGGTGCTTGATGCAGCAGCAGAAAGCTTCAGACGATTATAATTCAGCGATCCCGAAGCAGGTTCAGAACCGTCTTCGGGATCGCTTTGATCATTTCAGTTTTTCTATTTTTATTCCGTATTCTTCGGGTATACAGTCTTTCGGGATACTGCCGTCCATATATCTGCGGCAGACTTCCTCATAGATCACATACAAGGTCTGTACTCCGTTTTCAAGAACAAAATAATGTGTAATATACGGAAACAAAAGACAAAGCAAAAGTACAAACAATAAAAATAACGGTATCATGGGCTTGAATATCATTACGAGAAGTACAGCTACCGTTACAATCGCAAACATGAATGTAACTATAAGATGTATGAATCTCTCATGCTGCCAGAACTGTATCTCACGCAGAAGCTCTTTCTTGAAGCCCTCGGGGTCACTAAGCTCTGCTGTATTTTCAAGAAAACTGCGCAGCTGTTTTATGTACGCCTTCAGCTTGTTTCCCATGTCCTTCACCTCGGGATAGATAGTATCTTTTCTGCTTTTCATATCAATGTATCTCACGTTCCATAACATATTCCTTGCACACAAACCCGCCGCCGATATCTGTATCTTCCGAACGTATCTTTTTAAACCCTAAATGTTCATATACGTTTATGGCAAAATTATTGTTTCTCTCCACTCTCAGACGCATCTTTTTGATATGCGTAAATCCCAGCTCGGGATTTTTGAAAATAGCGTCAAGGTGTGATATTGTTTTTTTCGCAAGCCCCTGACGGCGGTACTCGGCCTTTATATACAGTCTCGCAAGAAAAAGATAACTGCTCTGTACAAGCACACACATATATCCTGCCAACTGATTGTCTGCTAAAAGCATATAATAAATATATCCTTCCGACATTTGCTTTCTAAGCGCATCGTGGGACTGATATTTTTCCAGCATATAGTCTATCTGCTCTGTGGTAAAAATATCCTTGTAATAATTATGCCAGACATTATAAGCAGCATCTACTACCTCTTTTATCTGTTTTTCTGTCGCAACAGGCATTACATCAAATCTCATGGTTACCTCCGGAAAGGGATATATTACTTTTTGCTCTTCGGAAAATTCCGAAGGTTTAATTATTGTTTCTTTCTATCTTACGTCTGTTCACTATGGTATCAACGTGTACATCTTCGGAATGTGTAAGCTCCAGAGGAGCATTTTTCTTATAAGTATACGGTTCACTCTGACCGTTGGTTTTATAACTGTGCCATATAAGAAAAACGGTTATACCGGTTATTACAATACTTGCGCCAACTGCAATTGCAATTGTTTTTCCGTTTATATCAACACTCTTACTTTTGGATGAACTCTTAGCAATCTGCTGCACCTGAGCTGAAGAATTGCTTTCCATATCAGTTGCGGAAGCTGCGGATGCTGACAGGGAGAAAAGTGAAAGACTTACCACAGCCATTATCATAAGGCTGAAAATTACTCTTATATTTTTCTTCATAGTAAAAACCCTCCCAAAAGCAATGCAACAATGAATACAACTACAAGCATTATGGCAGCAAATATACCGAGCTTTGCCCAGCTAACAGGAAGTTCGCCGTAGGTTTTACCTGTCTGACCGTTCATCGCATACATATAATCTTTATCTTTATACTTGAACGTCATCAGCCATACCGGCATAAGAGCGTATTCCCAAGATTCATTAAGTGTACGAAGGTTCATATCGTCTATCGTTACGGAATCATATCCGCTTATGGATTCACGATATATCTTTCTGGCATATTTTTCAAGCTCCTTGTCCACCTCTGTCTGCGCGTCATTTCTCTCAAGATCACGCTTTTCTGCAAGGAATCCGGAAAGATATGACATCGTAAAGGGTCTTGCCTCATCATCATTGAAGGGGTTTACATATTTCAGGGCTTTTTTGTCGTCAGCTGCTTTCAGAGCAGAATGAGGAAAATGCTTGAAGTCGATCTTACCCTGACGGGTTATCTTGTATATCTTCTTTTCCTCATATTCATAATCGCCCTCAGTCCATGTCCTGCGGTTCTCGGCAGTAGCGTGTATACCGCCGTCTTTAAGTGAATTAACCAACCAGTAAGGATAGTAAACGCCTTTCATCATATCAAGCTGAGCCTCAGAAAGAAAATCTCCGGGAAGGAACTTTTTCTTTCCGCAGAAGTCGTGGAACTTCTGTTTTGCATCCTTTTCGGATATCTTGAAGGGAATTACAAGATTCGGCTTGAAGCTGCCCGCAAGACGGTTTGAAAGTACTATCGGATTGTGACAGTATACGCAGAAGGTCGCAGCTGTGTTAGTTTCCGCAATGACCTCTGCGCCACAGCTCTGGCATACATAAAGTGCCGCCTCGCCGAATTCGTCGTCGCTTTCTGATTTTTCCGGTTCGGGCTTTGCTTCTTCATTCAGCTTTTCGTCAAGCCTGCCGAAATGTTTAATAAGCTCATCTTCCGTAAAATCGCTGCCGCAGTATTCGCAGGCAAATTTCAGCTTCTTCGGATCATACTGCAGCGGTCCGCCGCAGTTTATACATTTATAGGATAAAGCTTCCATATTCTGACTGTACCATCAGGCACAGCCGCTTCACCTCTTTTCGTAAATATAACCCATTTTTCCCGTCACGTCAAAGGCATGGCGGGAAAAACAAAGTCTTGATAATTTTAAAGCCGTTCAGCTTTTATCATGCAAAATCAGCTTCGTTTATCGGATCTCCGCATTCAGGACAGAATTTCGGAATCGGCTGTGACATATCGGGCTGATAGCCGCACTTATCGCATACGATCTTCTTTGGCTTTGGAGCAGGACGCTTTGAACCGCACTCTGCGCAGAACTTGCCCGTATTGACTGCGCCGCAGGAGCATTTCCACGAACCGTCACTTGCCGGCGCTGCGGGCTTCGGCTTTCCACATTCTGCACAGAACTTACCCTTGTTGCCCTTTTTGCCGCAGTCGCAGTCCCATCCGCCTGCTGCCGGCTGAGGAGCGGGCTGCTGTGCTGCCTGCTGCTGAGCTGCCTTCTGAGCTTCGAGCTGTGCTTTCTGAGCTTCAAGCTCAGCCTGCTGCTGCTGGAGCATCTGTTGCTGCTGGAGCTGCTGCTGTTGCTGCTGCATCTGCATCTGCTGCATATTTGTATTGGAAGCGTTGTTCATGAATCCGCCGCCGAAGTTCATGCCCATGCCCATGCCCATAAAGCCGGCCATAGAGCCGTTGGCATTTGAGCCTGCATCCCTGATACCTTCGGAGATGTTCTTCTGCATCATTGTTTCTCTCATGCCGGGATTGTTGAACATAGCAACCTTGTTTCTCTCTTTGAGAAGTTCCTTTGTTTCCTCGTCATAAGATACTGTGATACCAACTTCGCTGAGCGTGATACCTCTCTTGTTGCTCCATGTATCCTTGAGGGCAACTTTAAGAGCTTCAACCAGCTTTGAGTTATACATACCGATCTGTGATATTCTTACACCCTGCGCAGAAAGGTTCGTAAGAGCCTCCTGAAGAGCCATAAGGAATTCGCTGTCCCATCTCTGGTTAGCAAGATACTCCATATCCACAGGACGCATATTTGTTACGTCAGAAGTGGGGATTATTTTCTTATAGAATGTGAGCGGGTCGTTGATCTCAAGAGAGAACTTACCGAAAGCACGAACATTTACATCAATATCATAATTTGCGTCATAATAATTGATAGGTGTTTTTGTACCGTACTTGATACCCTCAAGAGGCTTGAGATTGATATAAACTACTCTCTGAGCAGTAGGTGTAACACCCGAGAATTTAAAACGGTTGAAAGCTTCCTTGAGGGAATCACCGAACTGACCGTTGAAAAGTGAAGGCTGTGCAGAATTCTTCACCTCAAAATAGCCCGGCTCTGCTGTATAGTCAACGATAGCACCGCCGTCTATGAGAAGCATCATCTGATTGTCATAAACGTGAACGATCGAGCCGTTGGAAATATTGTTGGCTGTACCTTTTGTGTTGCTGTTTCTCTTGTCGTTTCTTGCTTTGCTGATTCCGGGACACATTACAGTAGTAGAGTCCATATCACTGGGTTCAATGACCTCCAACCATGAATCTGCAAGAGCACCGCCTACAGTATTGATCGCTGCTTTGATAATACCCATTGCTTACGCATCTCCTTTGTTCAGAATAATTTCTTTGTCATTCTGTTTTTTTCTTTTATATCCGTAAATGTCCATCCAAAGACATCCTCGGTCAGATTTTGTACGCCCGTTCCGCAGAATTCACAGAATGAAACGCTTGACGAGCGAAGCGGTGCGCCGCAGTTAGGACAGTTCAGTCCTATTACGTCTATTGCACCCGATTGTCTGGCAAGCTCGGAATCAAGTATCCTTGCGTAGGAAGTTACATACACCGTTTCCTCGGCAACATCCTTGCTGCCGCTTACGAGCTTACCTTTTTCATCCTCGGCATAATGAAGATATCCTACTGCCGACTGAAATCGGATTATTACCATACCCTGTTCCCGTACATATTCGCTTATGACGGTCTTGTGTATAACAATATTATCATAAAAAACATTGATATTCTGAGAGTTGATATCCTTGATTATCTCATCTGCCCTGTCCACAAGGCTCGGAGATATAGCAAGCTTTTCAAGCGGCTTTGTATCCCTGTCCTCAATGCTGTCAAGAAATGTTTTAATAAACGTTTCCACCTGAGGGATAACAGGTGCAAGCTGAAAATCAGGAAAATCCTGCTGTATTTTAGGAATATATATTCTGTCCATACCATTGAGCGAAGCGGGATTTTTCCCTACATCTTTAGTAGAATTTATATCACTGAATATTCCGCGGGCATTAAGTCCCCACTCCTTCTGATACTTTATCACCTTTGATCTTATGACAAGGATCACAACAATAATAGCAACTACTCCAAGAAAAAACAGAGCCGCTGTAATAAGACCTACGATCGAACCTGCATCCAATCAAAGCACCTCGCTTTTTTAGTTTATAGTTATTAGTAATCAGTTTTCAAATTTCAGTTTTCAAGACCGTACATCTTATAAGTACAGTCATCTTATTTTAATATAATTTTACTTACAATCGTATTATACTATTTTTTGACACTATTTGCAAGGATTATTATTTATTTTTCTGCCCGGCGAGCCGCCGGTAAAAACACGGTTGACAAAAGTGCAGATTAGTACTATAATATAACCATAAACAAGGCGGTCAGCCAACTACGGCAGTCCCCTAAAGAATTGAGTTAAAGAGTAACCGCTATCTTTGGTAGGGACAGGCGGTTACTTCTTTTTTGCGTTTTTGATGAGCATATAGACTGTAATTACTTCGCAAATCGCAACGATAAGCTGATAAAAATCGCTGTATGTAATCATACGCCCGCCCCCTTTCAATCCGGGGGCTATAAAAAGTTTTTCGCCCCCTTCTGAAATATGGGGACTGCCGCAATCCGTAGGCTGATCGCCTTGCAAATATTATTCTACAATATATTCATCTTCATGTCAATGAAAAAAGCTGCGCAATACGCAGCAAACCATAACTAAATAATCAACCCCGGCAGCCACATCGTAAAGGCGTGGCTGCCGGGGATTTTTAATCATTCAGTTTTCAAAATGCTATATAAGTGTGTCCAAATATGATATAATATGTGTGTTGCCGTACTCCAATCTGGTAACAGGGAGGAGGTGTGGTAATATGTCAATTCTCTCTTTTCTTCTTTCTGTCTTAGCCGGAGTTGTTGCAAATTACATATTCGCAATGCTCACAAGTAATGACGACGATGATGGTGACGACAGCTAACGGCAACAACGGTTTATGTCAGCCGTCCTATGTGGTAAAATGAACAGACCCCCGGAACAGTCTCGCACACCGTTCCGAGGGTCGTTCTCTGTGGTAAACACAGTCAATTCTCTCTGACACTTATGATTATAAACCAACTTATTATTTTTGTCAACCGCTTTTCAAAAAGCCGGATGTACAAATATACGACAAATATGTCGGAATGTGTCGAATTATTATTGATTCGATTTTACGCCAATGAATATGTCATATATACATCCTTATAATCATAGAACTCTTCAATTTTTTCATTTTCCGGTTCATTATTCTGTCTGAGAACATCGCCGTATTTTGCTATTTCAGTTCCAACCTGTATATCCTGAGTCTGCTGAGTTCCGTCATTAAAAGTAACTGTACAGTGAATGACCTGTCCGTTTATAAGCATATCAATACATTTTTTCTGCTCATTTATACGCTGTTCATCATTGCTGCTGAAAAGATCCTCCTTATGTGCTTCAAGATAATTTCGCTTATCCATACTGAGTTCCTTGCTTGAACCTACTAATGCAAATGAAGAATAATCAAGACTCGGGTCGTCCGGGGCTATCGTTATTGAAGAATAATGCTTGAATGTAGAGTTTTCATAGGATTTGTCGATCTGCTTCCATTTCTCAAGCTCTTCGTCGGACCATTCTACCTCTGCGTCACCATCTCCGTCTGACGGGATCTCTTTTATCAGTTCATCCCGCATTTTCTGATATTCCGGTTTCAGAGGCACAGTGCCCTCCATAGTATTATCACACCTGTTGGTTTCTGTACCTGCTTTTACAGGATCCTCACCCATGTAGTAGGCAACCGAAACAGCCCCTGTATCAACGGAATAGGTAACCGAGCTTATATTCTCTCCCTCACAGCTGATCTCCAGAGGTACGTTATAGCTAACGGAATATCCTCCCTCGTCATCGCCTTCGCTCAGAGATATTCCCCTGATCTTGTTTGCCTTTATTTCCGCACTGTTTACAGCCGGATTACCCGAGGAACTTATGATCATAGGTTCTTCCGTCAGCTCTGCCGCATTGACCATAAGTGTAAAACTGTTTGTTGATGAAGTTTTGCCTGACGATGAAGCTGCAGTTTTTTCGGTAACATCCGCTTTGCCCGAACCCGGCAGATATCCTGCGGCTGTTCCGCCTGCTATAACGACCGCAAGGCTTGCCGCTACCATTCCGGTAAATTTAAGCTTTTTATTTTTAGTCATAGTAATATCTCCCTTATCTGTTTTTCCGACAGCTTCAAGAGCTTTCCGAAGAGTCGTTTCCGATACCCTTATGCTGTCAATTGTTTCGGTATAAATATTTTTACGCATTATTATATCCTCCTTCGATAAGTATATTTTTCAGTTTCTTCCTCGCTCTTTGCAGTGATGAGCTGACAGTATTCGGGTTCTTTTTCAGGATCTCTGCAATTTCGGCTATGGTATAGGATTCATAGTAATAAAGGTAAATAATATTTCTGTCGTTTTTAGGCAGCTGCCGCAGCTCCGCCATTACTTCTTTTTGTGCCGGCGCTTCCAGTTCGGTATGATCTTCAATACTTTCGGTATGATTCTGCCAGAACAGTCTGTGAAAGCTGGTACACTTATTTATAGTTACCCTTATAAACCAGCGTTTGAGGTATTCCTTATCACATACAGGAGGACTTTTTGTAATGAATGAAATACATACTTCCTGAAATATATCTTCGGCGTCTGCCGTATTTTTAACATTGTGCAGTGCTATGCGGTAGATCATATCCGCATATTCCTTTATGATCTTTTCTGCTTCATCGGTACCGATCCTGTGATCCAATTAATTACCTCCTTTCACCTATAAAACGCATGAGCCTGTGTGTTTTCGTGCATTGACTAAAATTTTTTTCAAAAAAGCCCCTTTGCATTTCACAGCAAAGAGGCTTTGATCATATTGCAATATTTTTTCATTGAAGATCTCCCTGTCGCTGTTATAAGCAATGCTATCAATTTAAAGATATTTACAATTGATAAAGTTTCGCAGGGGCCTTTTCAAAGGCTTGCGGAGTCCAGAGGCATAAGTGACGCCCCAAGAGCCCGTAGGGCGATTGGCTGGCGGAAGTT
>CACWRT010000104.1 GCA_902763365.1 uncultured Ruminococcus sp. | reverse complement strand
CTTGCGGTTCATGCTGTACTGACCGCGTATCTGCCTTCTTGAGCAGCTCATTTTTTTCCATTGATAATATTTTTGCCAATTATATTTTTACACTAACCCTATAAACTGAATACTGTATAGCTTGCAGGCTTGAATTATTTTCATAATTTTAAGTTAATTTTTTTATTCTCACTAAAACATTTGTCAATATGACGAAACACATAGTACTGATACGTTTTTTTGCTATATTTTTGACGAAAATACTTGATTTTTACCCAAAGTTGTGTATAATTATTATAAGGGTAAAATTGTTTTTTGGATGTATTGTATTTATATTCGGTTATCAGGAGGCGTTGCCGATGCACAAACGAATCTACAAAATTATACCGATGTTGCTTGCGACTGCGCTTGTTTTCAGCATAAACATAACTGCTTTCGCCGCAAAGCTTAAAGTCGGGTCGGTTGCAGGTCTGCCGGAAAAGCTCGTCGTACTTGACGACAAGGGCAATTCTGTAAGCGAAAACGGTGAGTACTTCTTTGAAGTGGAAAACATGAAAGCAAACGAGCTGTACACAAAGCATATTCAGATAATGAATCTTCGTGAGGATGCAAGCTACCATATTTATTTTAATGCCCAGCCTCTAACCAACAGAGGTGAAATAGACCTTGAAAATGAATGCAGGGTAAATATTTATCTTAACGATACCATGATATACTACGGCAAGGTGACGGGTGAGGGAACTCCCGATATGAGAGATGTTCCGCTTAATCTCGGTTTGTATGAACCGGGTGACAGCCGCGTAATGACAGTCGATGTACGCTGGGTACCTGCAAATCACGGCGGAATGATCGATCAGGGCGCAAGAGTAGTAGACCACAACGGTACAAGTATTGTCCGTGAAAAAAGCGGAATAGATCATATTGAAGGCGAAACTACTTTCAAATGGATCTTCACTGCTGTTGTTGAAGAAAGCGGTCACACAAGTCAGGATGAACCCAGCCCTGTCAGTGATCCCGATCTTCCCTCAAATCCTCACGTCAGCACGCCTGACGGTCCTGCTGTTGTCAGCCGCTCAGTCAGCAATCCTCCCAGAAGAAACACCGGCGGCAATAACATAATCGACTTTGTACAGACAGGTGACGCGGTTACTTTTATAGCTATCGGAGTCGTTGCTGTGGCGATGGTATTTATGATAATACTTACCATAGGTAAGAAAAAGAAGATAGAAAAAGAAAAACAAAATAAGAATGAATAGCCTTACAGCCGCTGCGCTTTTAGCAGCGGCTGTTTTTTTCCTGCGCGATATTATTGCTCCCGAGAAAATGCGCGCCTCTGAAGCGGATATTTATTATTCCCGAAGCTGTCTTCAATCTTATTTCGCATAACATTATACGTATTTGCAGATATTTTTCCCGCAAAGCATAGCAGATCAGAATACAAAGTGCTAAATATGCATAAAATAAACCCGAACGACTAAAAAAGCCAATTGTAACAAAAATTTAATCGAAAATAGTGTTGACAATCGGGAGAAATAGTGGTACTCTATTATATAGATTAGCACTCTGACATCGAGAGTGCTAACAGAGAGGTGGCTTGAATGGAACCGACTCAAAGAAAAATGAAGATCCTTGAAGCGGTAGTAGAAGCTTATATCATAACAGGCGAGCCTGTGGGATCAAAAACCTTGTGCGAAAAACTGGATTTCAATGTTTCAAGCGCAACGGTAAGAAATGATATGGCTGAGCTTGCCTCGATCGGACTTCTGGAACAGACCCATACATCGTCGGGAAGAATACCAACAGAGCTTGGATACAGAATATATGTTGACAAGCTTATGAAAAACTCTCCCCTGACAAAATACGAGAAGACTCAGATAGATGACGCGCTGTATCTCGGATCGGATGCTCCCGAGCATTTGCTTGAAAGCGCAGCCGTGCTACTGTCCGGAATGACAGGGTATGCTTCGGTCGCTGCTTCACCATCGGGTGAAAATGCGGTGATAAGACGCATACGTTTTGTTCAGACAGGCAGGTTTACGGCTATGATCGTACTTATCACTTCTACAGGGTCTGTAAAAACAGGATTGTTCCGATGCGACTATGTTATCACTCCCGAGCTTGTGGAGATGTTCGACAAAACCATGAACGAACGCTTCGCAGGTATGGCGGTATCAAAGGTGACGCCCGCTTTTATGCAGAGTGCCGCTGCCTCCCTCGGAGAAATGTCGATGCTGCTTTCAAATGTACTTCTTGCAGTTTCCGATACGGCTAAGCAGGCTGCGTCAACAGGCGTGTTTATCAAAGGCCAGTCCAACCTGTTTATGATACCTCGGCTTACTTCTGCCGACGGAAAAAGAGTGATGGAGCTTTTAGGACACTCTTCAGAGCTGCAAAGGCTTATTGAATCAGCCGAAACCAAAGCAAGCGTACTTATCGGCGGAGAAATGAATGACCCCGCCCTTCAGAACCTGAGCATTATCGTTTCAAGATATGCTGCGAATGAAGATTGTACAGGCACACTTGCTATTATCGGCCCTGTGAGAATGAATTATCCTAAAGTAATTTCAGCTATGGAATATGTAGCCGAAACTGTGGGAAGACTTCTGAGAGAGTTTCTTGAGATCGACTGATACGCATTTCGATGTAAGAAAGGAGAATGTGTCTTGGCAAGGAAAAAAACGGCTAAATCAGCATCTAAGTCTGATAATACGGCTGCCGTAAATGAAAAGAAAGAAGAAACCGTAACGAAGGCAGAATACGATAAACTTAAAAATGAGCTGGATACACAAAAGGAACAGTTTCTGAGAATGGCGGCCGAGTATGACAACTTCCGTAAAAGAACGGAAAAAGAAAAGCTTGCTACCTTTGATAATGCGGTGGCTACTACGGTGGAAGCGTTTTTACCTGTCGCAGATAATTTTGCTCTTGCCGTTGCATCCAGCGGCGATGCAAGCGATGAATTCAAGAAGGGTCTGGAAATGATCCAGAAACAGCTTGATAACGCCTTTAAACAGCTGAATATCGAAGAATTCGGTGAAAGAGGCGAAGAATTTGATCCCAAGCTTCATAATGCTGTCCAGAGAGTGGACGATGAAGAGCTTGAAGAGGATTATATTGCTTCTGTTTATCAGAAGGGTTACAGGATCGGCGACAAGATCATAAGACACGCAATGGTTACAGTCGCTCAGTGATCCCCACATCACGGCACAGTTAATGCAGCCGACAGTATCGGCTTACAATAAAAATTATATTATTATAATGATAAAGATTTGGAGGAAAAAATTATGGCAAAGACAATCGGTATTGACCTTGGTACAACAAACTCATGTGTAGCAGTTATCGAAGGCGGTGAGCCTGTAGTTATCGCTAACGCAGAGGGTTCAAGAACTACTCCTTCTGTTGTAGCATTCGCTAAGAACGGCGAAAGACTTGTTGGTCAGGTAGCTAAGCGTCAGGCTGTTTCAAACCCTGACAATACTATCGCATCCATTAAAAGAGAAATGGGTTCTTCCTGCAAGGTAAAGGTAAACGGCAAGGAGTATACTCCTCAGGAGATCTCAGCTATGATCCTTACAAAACTCAAGAAGGACGCTGAATCCTATCTTGGCGAAACAGTTACTCAGGCTGTTATCACAGTTCCCGCATACTTTACAGACGCTCAGCGTCAGGCTACTAAGGACGCAGGCAAGATCGCAGGTCTTGATGTAAAGAGAATCATTAACGAGCCTACAGCTGCTGCTCTTTCATATGGCGTTGACAAGGAAAATGATCAGAAGGTTATGGTATATGACCTGGGCGGCGGTACATTCGATGTATCCATTATCGAAATGGGCGACGGCGTACAGGAGGTTCTTGCAACAGCAGGTAACAACCACCTCGGCGGCGATGACTTCGACCAGAAGATCATAGACTGGCTCATAAAGAGCTTCAAAAACGATTTCGGTATTGACCTCTCAGGCGATAAGACAGCTATGCAGCGTCTTAAAGACGAAGCTGAAAAGGCTAAGATCGAGCTTTCAGGCATTACTTCCGCAGAGATCAACATTCCCTTCATCACAGCTGATGCTACAGGTCCCAAGCACCTTGACTACACTCTCACAAGAGCTAAGTTCAACGAGCTTACAGCTGATCTCGTAGAAAAAACAATGGGTCCCGTTCGTCAGGCGCTTTCGGATTCAGGTCTTGCTATCGGCGAAATAGATAAAGTTCTCATGGTAGGCGGTTCCTCAAGAATCCCTGCTGTTCAGGATGCAGTTAAGGGTCTTATCGGCAAGGAACCCTTCAAGGGTATCAACCCCGATGAATGTGTTGCTATCGGCGCCGCTATTCAGGCAGGCGTACTCGCAGGCGACGTACAGGGTCTTCTCCTTCTTGACGTTACTCCCCTTTCACTGGGTGTTGAAACACAGGGCGGCGTAATGACAAAGATCATTGAAAGAAATACAACCATCCCCACAAAGAAGAGTCAGATCTTCTCAACAGCTGCCGACAACCAGACACAGGTTGAAGTAAACGTTCTTCAGGGTGAGCGTGAATTCGCAAGAGATAACAAGCAGCTCGGTATCTTTGCGCTTGACGGCATTGCTCCCGCAATGAGAGGCGTTCCGCAGATCGAGGTTACATTTGATATTGATGCAAACGGTATCGTTAATGTATCCGCTAAGGATCTCGGTACAGGCAGAGAGCAGCATATCACTATAACATCCAGCACAAACATGAATAAGGATGATATAGAAAAGGCTATCAAGGATGCTGAACAGTATGCAGCAGAAGACAAGAAGCGCAGAGAAGAGGTTGACAAGAGAAACGAAGCTGAAAACCTTGTATATGCAGTAGAAAAGCTTCTTAACGAAAACGGCGAGCATATTGCTGACAGCGACAAGGATACGCTCAATACAAAGCTTGACACTGTAAAGACTGCTCTCAAGGGTACAGATATGGACGCTATACAGGCTGCTAAGGATGACCTTCAGAAGGCAATGTATGCAGTAAGCGAAAAGCTTTATCAGGATGCTGCCGCTCAGGGCGCTACTGCTCAGCAGGCTCCTCAGAGTGATGACAACGGCGTTTACAATGCTGATTTCAAGGATGTAGATGATAACTGATCTTAAACAGTTAAGAAATGCCGTATAAAAAGGTATTTCGCTGTGTATCAAGCCATTGGGAAAGCCTATAGACGGTTTTCCCTTTTGGCGACTTTAAATTACAGTTGCTGCATAATATGTAATTATGATCCCATAATTATGAATTGTGCATTATGAATTATGCATTATAAAGACCGGGGTGTATTATTTTGGCAGATAAAAAGGATTATTATGAGGTGCTCGGTGTTCAGAAGGGAGCATCTGATGACGAGATAAAAAAGGCTTTCCGAAAACAGGCGAAAAAATATCATCCCGACCTTAATCCGGGTGATAAGGAAGCCGAAGCAAAATTCAAAGAAGTAAATGAGGCTTATGAAGTCCTTTCGGATAAAGATAAGCGTTCAAGATATGACAGATTTGGTTTCGCAGGTGTCGATCCTAACTACGGCGCAGGTTCTACAGCATACGGCGGAGGAAATCCTTTCGGACAGGATATAGATATAGGTGATATTTTCAACAGCTTTTTCGGCGGTTTCGGCGGAAGAAGCCCGAGAAACCAGAACGCGCCGCGAAAAGGCTCCGATGTAGAAGCTACTGTAACCATCTCTTTTGAAGAAGCTGCTAAGGGCTGCAAAAAGGATGTTACATACCAGAATGTTGAAACCTGTAAAGACTGTAAAGGCACAGGCGCAGCAGAGGGTACAAAGATGAAGACCTGCCCCGACTGTAACGGAAAGGGTCAGGTAACCACCCTGAAACGAACTCCTTTCGGTGTTGTACAGACATCACAGTCTTGTGAAAAGTGCCGCGGCAAGGGTAAGGTAATAGAAAAGCCCTGTCCGAAGTGCTCGGGCGTAGGACGCATACGTTCTCAGAGAACTGTTACTGTTACAGTTCCTGCAGGAATCAATCCCGACCAGATAATGAATATATCCGGACACGGCAACAGCGGATATAACGGCGGTCCCGCAGGTGACCTTCATGTATATGTCAATGTCAAGAAGCACGAAATATTCGAGCGCAAGGGTGATGATGTGTGGTGCGAGATACCCATAACGTTTACACAGGCTGCTCTTGGTCATGAGGTTATAGTACCTACACTTGACGGTAAAGCAAGCTATCAGGTACACCCGGGAACCCAGCCGGGAGATATATTCAAGCTAAAGGGCAAGGGCATACAGCACCTTAACTCAAAAGGCAGAGGAGATCAGTATGTCAAGGTTACTGTGGAGGTTCCGAGAAATCTCACAGATGAACAAAGAAAGATACTGAGAGATTTTGATAAGAGCTGTACAACAAAGAATTATCAGAAACGCTCAAGCTTCTTTGATAAAGTAAAAAATCTTTTCAGAGATTAATATTTTAAAGCACCGTCACTGCGGGTGAATGCTCGTTATGACGGTGCATATTATAATATCAGGGGTGATACAGTGTGAACAGCAGATCACGAAAAATAACAGCATTGCTTTTTGCAGCAGCATTGTTTATGAGCGGATGCGGAAATGACGACAACAAGGACAGTTCTGAATCAGATAAGGACGGGCAGATCTCCGCAGTATCAACCGACAGCAGCGTTTCAGCCCCCGTCGACACTTCCACTGACACACTTTATCCGATAATAGTAATTACAGAAAAGGAAGCCCGGGAAAAGCTTGTAAACGGAATGTGGCTGTATATGGACGGCACAAAATTCGGTATATCGCCGAAGGAATATGTACCTCATGCCGATAGAGACGCGTGGTATTTCGGGTCTTATCTTGACCTCAGCGAAGACGGTAAAGGCATGGTAAATATAGGCGGCTATGATAGTACTCTTACATATGTTATAAATGATGATCTTACGATAGATATAACTCACGGCAATCCCGAAGTCATAGATCAGTTCATGCTTGGAAGTGATGATGAATACGGGGAAATACTCTATTCTACAGAAGACGAGAATATCAGATTCTATCACGAAACCTTTGAGGATTAACCGGCAGTTTATGTATAACTATTTACGGATCAATGGTAAACTTCGCAGTTCCGGGGGACTTTTCCCGGGGGAAACCCTTTGTTTGAAAACAAAGGGTTCTCCCCCGAACCCCTTTCCTAAAAAAACGAATTTTTATCTTAAAAAAATTTTGAAATTTGATTTTATTGCTGAACCGCTCAAAGAATAATATATTTTGCGGGTCAAGGGGCTCAGCCCCTTGCGAGGTGCAGGGCGAGGAGCCCTGCATTAAAAACAGAACTACCCCATGCGAGTGCTGCTGTATGTGGATTGTTGGCATTGGGTTGTTATAATTTGATTAGTATGATATAATAGAATAGTCATGAAATAAAAAGGAGGCAAACAATTATGGGAATGACAATGTCGCAGAAAATCTTGGCAGCTCATGCAGGGCTTGACTCTGTAAAAGCAGGTCAGCTTATTGAGGCAAATCTGGATATGGTTCTGGGCAACGATATCACATCGCCTGTTGCGATAAACGTTTTCAATGACGGAAACGCAAGTTCCGTATTCGACAATTCAAAAATTGCTTTGGTAATGGATCACTTCACACCAAATAAGGATATCAAGGCCGCAGAGCAGTGTGCTCAGACAAGAAGGTTTGCGGATAAGTATGATATCAAAAACTTCTTTGATGTAGGACAGATGGGTATAGAACACGCGCTTCTTCCCGAAAAAGGTCTTGTAGGACCCGGCACACTCTGTATCGGCGCAGACAGCCACACCTGTACATACGGCGCACTGGGCGCGTTTTCAACCGGCGTAGGTTCTACCGATATGGCAGCAGGTATGATCAGCGGAAAGGCATGGTTTAAAGTACCCTCAGCTATCAAATTCGTACTGACAGGCAAGCCTGCTCCCTTTATCAGCGGCAAGGATATAATACTTCATATCATAGGCAAAATCGGCGTTGACGGTGCGCTTTACAGATCTATGGAATTTTTCGGTGACGGATTACAGTACCTCAACATTGACGACAGACTCTGCATAGCTAATATGGCGATAGAGGCAGGCGCAAAGAACGGCATCTTCCCCGTTGATGATATAACAAGAGAATACATCAAAGACAGATTCAAGGGCGAGCCGAAAGAATATTTCGCGGATGATGACGCTCAGTATGATGAGGAATACGTAATTGACCTGTCATCTCTGCGTCCTACTGTTGCTTTCCCCCATCTCCCCGAAAACGCAAGAACTGTTGATGAGATCGGCGAAACAGAAGTTAAGATCGATCAGGCTGTTATCGGCTCATGCACAAACGGAAGAATTTCCGATCTGAGAGCTGCTGCCGAAATACTCAAGGGCAAAAAGGTCGCTAAGGGTGTACGCTGCATAATAATCCCCGGTACACAGAATGTTTATTTACAGGCTATGCACGAAGGGCTTTTTGACATCTTTATCGAAGCCGGCGCAGTTGTTTCAACACCTACCTGCGGTCCTTGTCTCGGCGGACATATGGGGATACTCGCCAAGGGAGAAAGAGCCGTTGCTACAACAAACAGAAACTTCGTGGGAAGAATGGGTCACCCCGAGTCAGAGGTGTACCTTGCAAGCCCTGCAACTGCCGCAGCAAGCGCGGTAACAGGCAGGATAACAAGTCCATGGGAGGTAATGGGAAAATGAAATACACAGGAAGCGTTATAAAGTACGGCGACAACGTGGACACAGACGTTATTATCCCTGCACGTTACCTCAATACCAGCGACCACAAGGAGCTGGCGAGTCACTGCATGGAGGACCTTGACAAGACCTTCGTCAGCCGCGTAAAGCAGGGTGACATCATCACCGCAGGTCAGAATTTCGGCTGCGGCTCCTCCCGTGAGCACGCTCCCATAGCCATAAAGGCAAGCGGAGTCTCGCTGGTCATCGCCAAGAGCTTTGCCCGTATCTTCTACCGCAACGCCATAAACATAGGACTTGCCATCGTGGAATGTCCTGCGGCTGCTGAGGAGATATCCGAGGGAGACACCGTGGAAGCCGACCTCGACAACGGCATTATCCGCAATATAACTACGGGTAAGGAGTACAAGACTGCTCCATTCCCCGATTTCGTACAGAAGATAATCGAAAACGGAGGGCTTATGCAGGCTATCGTGAACGAAGCTTTCTGAGGCGCAGGAAATGACAGCGAAGATAATCGTAAAATGTATAATCCACAATAAAAAGCTGAACCGCTTTCTCCTTGTCAGGCGCAGTGAAAACGATGACACGGGCGCAGATACATGGGAAAATGCAGGCGGCAGTGTCGAAAGCGGAGAGACTCCCGAGGAAGCAGCAAAACGAGAGATCAGGGAAGAAACAGGCATTGAGCATATCAGGATAGGCAATATCGCTTATATTGCGCTCTTACACCATGAGGTCCCCGATCTTATCATAGCGTATCTGTGCGAAACAGATGAAGAAGACGTAAGGCTGAGCTCTGAACACAGCTCTTTTGTATGGGCTGACGAACAGAAGTGCCGTTCCCTGCTTCCTGCTGAGATAATCAGCGATCTCGAGAAGAATAAGGTATTTGACATTCTCAATGAAGGAGACCATCATGACTGACCTGAGCTGCCTTCTGGCAGGACTTACAAATCTGCTGGGACCGCTTCTGCTGCTGATATTCTGGCACAAAAGGACAGGAGCACGGATACTCCCCGCACCTGCCGCACTTGCGGTGTGCTTACCCGTATTTTTCGTCGCGGGAGCTATACGCGCAGGCTTTGACCGCAGCGACCATCTCTCGTTCTATTTGCAGCAGGCTCTGCTGTACGGCATATTCGAGGAGGGCAGCAAGTTTGCTGTGCTTCGCTGGCTCCTCAGTTCATACGACCACCGCAGGGACGC
>CACWRT010000103.1 GCA_902763365.1 uncultured Ruminococcus sp. | reverse complement strand
ACTTGCGGTTTATGCTGTACTGACCGCGTATCAGGCTTCTTTAGCAGCTCATTTTTTACCATTGATAATATTTTTGCCAATTATAATTTTACACTAACCCACTTGCCCGGCTTGCAACAGCGCTCACTTTGGGCAGTTCTGTTTTAAATGCTGGGCTCCTCGCCCTGCACCTCGCAAGGGGCTCGAGCCCCTTGACCCGCAAAATTATATCTTTTCCCACTTCTTTTGAACTATTCATCTTTCATGCTGACCTCAATGTTTATAACTCCGAAGTATAATTATTCAAGCTTTTTACACTGCCTGAAGACACTTTTCGCTCCATAAATTTTTTGTTTGTATTACTTTCCAATGAATCATTATTCATTCAGCCGACATTCATTATTCATTATTCACTATTCATTAAAAAACGGGCTCCTTGTAAGAGGAAAACCCGTTTTTAGTGTTATTCTGATTTGTTGTTTTTGATATCCCCGGAAACCGGTTCATCGTTTTTTTCGGAAGGTTCACCATCATCGGGAACGATTATAGTTTCTTGTGCCTGTGCAGCATCCTGAGATTCTGATACGGCTTTATCGTCAGCAGGAACGGTTTTGGTTTTATCGGTAAACTCTCCCTCAAACTGATCCTCTGTTCCTTCTTCCTCATCATCCTCCTGATAGCACATAGACACTCCCTTTTTATTCTTTACGGGAGCTTTCCACATGATCATATAGACAATGAACAGGACAATTCCAGATACAGTCACAAACACACCTGTCACAAGTCCCGGAGTCTGATAACGGAACTCTATTTCGGACACGGTATTTCCGGGAACTCTTACTGCCATAAATCCGATATTTACTCTTGTGATAACGGCAGGCTTACCGTTTACATAAGCAGTCCAGCCGCTTTCAAAGGGTATACTGAAAAATACCAGTCTGTCCATATTATCGGCTTTGAACTTTGCTGTGAACTTATTGTTCTCGAATTTCAGATCGGTACAAACAAGTTCCTTTCTCTTTTCACAGTCCGTAAAATACTCGCTCTCGGTATAATTATAATCGGTCATCCGGGTATGATGTTTCAGTATTCCGCTGAAATTCTTTACCTCATCTTTTGGAAGTACAACTGCCTTCAGCAGCAGAAGGTGTCTGTCCACCTCTGATACATCATAGTACTCATCCTCAGTAATATACTCATCATATGTAAAACCGTAGGGAATATAATACTGATTCTCATATACTTTATAATTATACTTGGAAGTTTTCAGCTTCCAGCCGGGCATCTCATTGTTTGACGGTGATTTTTTGAAATCCTTTTTATCCTTTGAATAATCAAAAAGATACTTTACTGACAACAGACTTCTGATACCGTAAACATTAGTTTCCGGACGTGACGCAACGTTTCTTTCCACTCCGACTGAATTATTGAAATCCATAAGTGAACCCGGAACTATACTATGGAAAGCCTGTATTGTAGGTATCTGCCAGTACATACCCATATTATCCATTTCATCATAAAAATCCGAACGGACATTATGAAGATCCGGCAGTACCTTTTCAAATTTTCCTTTAGTTTTTATTCCATCGCCGTAGATATGATCGTATTTATAGCTTGCGTTTGTAACGCCTACCCCGACCAGAACTGTGGAATATCCTACTATAAGAACTGAAAGCGTGATAGCCGTTGCTCTGTAAAACAGTTTCTTTCTCTTTCTGAGCGCAAGAAGTATCACAAGCGCTGCAAGTCCTATAAATGCTATTGCACACCATACCCAGAACCTGTCGCTGTATTTTTCAAGTCCCAGTTCATGCTTACTGCTTTCATCATCCCACGCGTCCTCGGGAATAAATCCGATAAGCAGGCATATAGTAAGCGTTATCAGGAACGTCTTCATAAGCGCAGGTCTGAAATCCGTATCCTCTCTGTCAAGACATATTATGGTTGCAAGTACCAGCATCATAGTAAGCATATAGTACCATCTTGCATAGTAAGAGAAATTCATAAGCTGGAACATACTGTTGAATATCGGAATAAATGCGATAATGAACAGTATAGGTATGAACTTCTTCAGCCATTTATTTGTTTTCAGAGAATAGAAAGCAAACACGCCGACCATGCTGAACAAGGGCAGCCACCCTGCGACGCTTCCCCATTTTGCATTTGAATCCGGAGTAAAGTTAGCATAAGCAGGCATATCCGGCGGGAAGAAAAAGCTTTCAATAATATGCATATATCTTTGTTCATTCGAGAACACTATTGCTCCCCATCCATGCGGGAAATTATTGACTCTCGAGTTCTGAAGCACTGCAAAAACCGAAGGCACAATAACAATACCTGCCGCAAGAAAGCCTGTCATTATCTCAAATACAAGGCGGATAAAATCTATCACTTTCATTCTGTAGCTCTTTGTTGCCATACGGAAGCACCAGTAAATGAAAATGAATACTGCTTGTCCTGCAAAGAAATAGTAATTCACTGCTGCCGCAAGAAACACAGACGCACTCACCATACCCTTGCGTTTATCGTATATGTACATATCAAATGCTGCTAACATCAGAGGAAATGTTATCATAGCTTCATGGAAATGATTAAAGAATATATTATAAATTCCGAAGCCGGAAAAAGCATATATCAGACCGCCTATAACAGCAAGCTTTTGTTCTCTGACATATCTTCTCAGAAACAGATATGCACACATTGCAGCCAATGAAAATTTCAACATAAGCATAGGCGCCATCAGATACGGTACTACACTGCTCGGAAAAAGCATAGTAAACCAGAAGAACGGACTTCCTATCATATAAAAGCTGTACGAACCTATGATATTTGCACCAAGGTCGGTAGTATAACTCCAACCTATGTTACCGCTCTGAACACTATCATGTATCATCTGATAGAATGGTATCTGCTGAACATTAAAATCTCCATAAAAGAAAAAATATCCGTGATTATATATTATCCACGGCAAAAAGAACAAAAACGACAGTCCCAGTCCCCACAGGAATGTCTGAAGACAGTAGTTTTTCTTCATGTTCCGAAGAGAACGTAAATTGACCATTTAATTCCTCCCTGTTAAGTATTTATTACCACAGCAGCCTCTGCCATGATCTGAAAAATAAAACTTTACGGGTCTTACCTGAAACATCCTTATTTATTGACACAATTTATGATATATCAGATATCACAGGACACCCATAGTATTTTAACATATATTTCTGAAAAAATCTATACAAAAACAAAACAAACAAAAATAATTATAATAAATGATCCCACAAAAAAACAGCCGACAACACGGCTGTTTTATCTGCGTAATGTAAATGTAAAATTATTGAATCGAGCTGTCAAGATAATGCTCGAGTTCTTCCTCGTCTCTCCTCTGCTTTTCCTTGAAGATGAGAAACGCAGTCACCGCAGCAGTAATTGCAGCAATACCTCCGATAACGGATATAAGAACAGTAAACAATGATTTGCTCATAATGTAAAACCTCCTTTGGTCAATTTATCGGCACTTTTGCATCTTAGTCTGTACCTTGCCTATAATCATAAGCAAAAGCAAACCAAAAAACACCTTGGACTTATTATAAATCTTTTCATCAAAAAAGTCAATCATTTTAAAGTAATTCTGTGCATTTTTAAGGTATTGTCGTAAACAAAAAGCAGAACCGCAAAGTCCTGCCTTTCATTATATAAGATTATCAGCGAATTATGCACCGGCATTGAGCTTGCGGGCAAGAGATGATTTCTTCCTTGAAGCAGTATTCTTCTTGAGGATACCCTTAGCAACAGCCTTATCGATCTTTTTGATTGCAAGACGTACAACCTGTTCCTTGTCAGCAGCATTGCCTTCAATCGCAGCATTAGCCTTTTTGATATCTGTTCTCATAGCACTTGTGAAGTTCTTGTTATTAGCTGTCTTCACAGCAGTAACCTTTACACGCTTCTTCGCAGATTTAATGTTTGGCATAGTTCCACCTCCCTGACCTCTTAATTGTGTACAGTTTATATTACCATTATTTCAAGAAAATTGCAATACCTTTTTTAAAAATATTTTATTTTTTTCCTATATTCAAAAATACTGTCATTTTCAGTTCAGACGCTTACGGAAGTTATCATCAAAAGCAAAGGCGGAATTTCTGCTGATGCTGTGTACGGAATAATAAAGCGCTTTTTCTGCCGAATCATACAGTTCCTCATACGACTGTCCGTCATCGGGATATATGCTTATTCCGATCTTACCGCTTACTCTCATTTCATCTTTATCATTGCTGTAAGTTTTATTTACCGCCGAAATAATTGTTTCCGCCTTCTGCTCAAGCTTATGTCTGTTTCCAAGACCTTTGACAAAGATAATAAAACGTGATCCATCCACCCGTCCTATAATATCGCTGTCCCTGAAAAGCTCTCTTACGCTTGTTGCGGATTCCTTCAGAACAGCATTTGAAAATGCTTTTCCCAGTTCTTCTTCCATCCTATCGAATCCAAAAAGCTCCATAACGATAAAGGCATGAGTACCTGATGCTCCCTCATCATACAGATAACTCTTTATCTTATTCTCGGCAGCAGTTTTATTATAAAGCTCCGTAATATAATCAGTCCTGTCTTTTCTGTACTCATCCTCAGACAGCGTAGTACGCTCTTCACTTACGTCTGCGCAAACAGCCATTATTTTTGAAGGAACACCGGCAGCATTCCTGACAGATACGAAATGGACCCTGTTCCAGACATAGTTCTCGCTCTTTGCATTATAAACTCTTACAAGACATTCCGTATCATCACTCTCGGAACGTGCGAAGTTTATCTTTTCGATAAATTTCTTTACATCATCGGAATGGAGAAGTCCTGATGTCCTTATTTTCTTTATAAACTCAAACGTCGGCGGCATATAACCGTACATTTTCTCAAATGACCCCGAAAACTTTACACTATCCAGCCGTGGTACCCACTCAAATATAAATGATCTTGTCTGTTCAAGTATCTCGTCATACAGAGTATCACTGATTACAAGTGACTTATGCTCTCCCGATCCAAGCGCAGGTATACTTTTGACAGTCTTTTTTTCTTTTGTATAAATATCCATAAATTCGTCTGAACTGAGAAATTCACGACGATAAACACCGAATGAAACCTCGGTCTTTTTAACAATTTGCCTTATAAGTTCGGAATCGGTATTTACGGGCAGGAACACATATGCGCCGATACCTGTGAAGCAGTCCATAAGATATACAAATACCTCGACAGGTATTATACCGTCTGCTATATCAGCCATAAAAGCAGTGGAAAATGTTACTCTGTCAAAAAGATGCCTTGTAAACACCTTTGTATTTATGGAATTCATACCCACATTATATATACCTATCTCAAAGCCGCAGCCCCTGAGAAAATCAGTAAACTCCACTGCTGTCCGCATATCCATTGAGGAGATCATATCCTGCGCAAGATTTATACATATATTCTTGCAGTTTATCGGATAGAACGAAAGAATGTCCTCAATTGCCTTGATAACAACCTCTCCGTCACCTCCGCTGAACATTGTTGTGATATTCAGCTTAGGGAGAATAATATTCTCCTGTTCATATTTATATATAACAGAAAAGATTCTTCTCATGCTGTTAAGACTTACTGCTGTAATATTCGTACTTCCGTATAGCGAAGCGTAAACATCATCAAAATCATATTCTTCATCATTTTCAACAGAAGTTTCTATAACATCATAGGACACTATCATATCCGTAATACTGTCAACAGCAGGTACAAAATGTCTTTCAAATTCTATTACATGGCTGTCAAGCTGTTTGTCGGCAACTACTGTACTCAGCTCCCAGCTTTCACGCATATATTCATTATAGAAAAGATACATATTTTTTCCGTTTATCTTTCCTATATCAACCGCTTTTGTAGCATTTGAAAACAGAACATCGAAACTTCCGCCGTATCTCGGATAATCAGCCACGCCTATGCAGGCGGAAAGCTCGGGATATGTTACACCTCCGAAGGTGTAGGTCTTATGAAGCTTTCTGAAAATATTATCCACAAGTTCCAGGTTTTCTTCTCTCGAAGGGCAGTCTTTTACAAACACAACAAAATTATCATCCTCTACCCTGCCGATAATATTCGAATCACTGAACTGCTGCCGGAGAATATCCCCTATATCCTTGAGTATTTCATTGCCGAAACGATAACCGGTCCTTCTGTTAATACTGCGAAAACCGTCAATATCAACGAGCATAAGCAAATGAGTACCCTTTTTCCCCGTTCCGGTAAGAAAGTCCTGGATCTCATTTCTGAGTCCGTTATAATTCCAGAGTCCCGTAACAGGATCACGGTCTGTCATTATCTCACCCAGTCCGGAGGTAACACTGCTGTAGCTGAGAGTCTGTATACTTGCAAACACCTTAGTAAGCTTATTATCCTCTTCTACCGGCACAACCGTAAACCTTACCGCAACATAGATATCTCCGCCAAGCTTCATCGGACATTCGAGTACTATCCTTTCGCTTCCCTTGAGTACCTCCTGTTCGAGGTGGTCAAGTCTGAAAGTACGTCTGAATTTATTCTTGTACTCATCGGCAACAAGCTCTCCCAAAAGCATTATAGTTTCACCATAGTTTTTCGGTGAATATCCGAAAAGATCATTGAAGCTGCCCTTTCGCTCAAGGAAGGATTCCTTTTCAAGATCAAACTCAAACACGTAATCTGATACTCTGTTAAGTATCTCGCTGTCCTTCTTCCTTGTTCTGAGCATTTCCTCCTTCTGATTCTCTATTGTTCTGATAAGATCGTCCCGATCCATCTTCCGATAGATATCACGGCTCTCTTTTCCGTCTTCTTCTTTTATACGTGTTTCATCGCCCTTTGACACACTGCTGTCAGTATGGTTAATGTCGGCGTATTCCTTTGCCAGCTTTTTGAACTCATTCAGAGAAGCCGAGAAACAATCCATCATCTCGTCGGAAAAAGCTCCGCAAGCCCCTGTTCTTATCATTTCCACTGCCTGTTCATGTGAAAAAGCAGCCTTATACGGTCTTTCACTTGTAAGCGCGTCATAGCAGTCAGCAACAGACACTACCTGAGCCCATATAGGTATTTCATCACCTTTAAGACCATCGGGGTAACCCATACCGTCATATTTTTCATGGTGATATCTGCATATATCATAACAGTATGTAAAATATTCGTTTCTTTCAACACTGTCAAGCTGATTAAGAAGATCACAGCCCTTTACAGTATGACTCTTCATTATTGTGAATTCATCATAGGTAAGCCTTCTCGGACTCAGAAGTATAGAATCCGGAATTGCTATTTTTCCGATATCATGAAGTGATGAAGCGGAGGCAATAAGATTTATCTTCTCCTCTGTCATCTTATATTTCGGGTATTTCACTGCTAAATGACGCAGCATAACTTCGGTGAATTTTTTTATTCTGTGTATATGTCTGCCCGATTCCACATCACGGTATTCTATTACCGTGCTGAGTGTATCAAGCATATCATTATTTATAGTATTTATCTTCCTCTGCTGAAGCTTGAGCGCTCTGTTCTGCGAAAGTATTTTGGCAGTCTGTCTTTCCACAAGCTCTTCAAGCTCGTTTTTATGTGAATATAATTCTACAAGATTAGCTACTCTTTTCTGAATAACAAACGGATTCACGGGCGAAGACACAACATCACTGAAGTGCAGATCAATATTCATCTGTTTCATACGTGAGCTGTTCTCGTTCAATATAAGAATAACAGGAATATTTTCAAAGATTTTCAGATTTGTCAGTGTTCCCACTATTTCCTTACTGAAATTCCTTGCTATACTCTCATTTATCAGTATAATTGAAATACTGTTTTTATACTGCATCATTAACCTGAACGCAGTTTCGCTTCCCGCAGTCTGTATTATCTCAAATTCAGAGGAAAAAATTTCATGGATAATGGATTTATTCATTTCAATATTATCCGCAAGCAGCAACTTTTTCAAAACAACCATCCCCCTGTATTTAATTAACAATTAATAATTAACAATTATAGAAAGCTGCCGGTTCATGAATTATCAATGCGACTCTGAGAAGAACATGAATATGCGTTTCTCAGAACGACAGCTCGGTGTTTCCTTGATTTCTTTCAAATAAAACTCCAAATTACCCTACTTTACATTATACACTCATACATTACGTTTGTATACAGTTTTTTGTATTTTCGTCAGTTTTTCAGAATATCTTATTTAATTTTTGTTAGTTTTGTATATGTTTTTTTCTTTCAAATAAGAAACACGGCAGTATCGTAAAATACCGCCGTGAAAAGCATTTTCTTTAATCAGTTTAATCCCACATTCAAGCACAAATCAAAAACATTAAAATTAATTGTTATGAGTTTTTCATTTCCTTAATTGCCAGCGCAGGGTCTGCTGCTTTAAACACACCCGTGCCTGACACGCTGACGTCTGCACCTGCCTTTGAAGCTATCGGCGCAGTCTGAACTGTAATGCCGCCGTCCACTTCAACAAGCACCTCAAGACCACGCTTTTTTATCTCACTTTTTATCGCGCTTACCTTAGGCATCATATCTTCCATAAAGGACTGACCGCCGAATCCCGGCTCGACTGTCATGACAAGTACCATATAAACCTTATCAAGATATGGAAAAACAGCTTCTGCGGGAGTTCCGGGTTTTATGACAACTCCCGGAAGAACATTCCTGCTTTTTATCTTTTCTATAGTCTTATCGGTATCCGAATCCGCCTCTATGTGAAATGTGATAATATCAGCGCCTGCGTCTGCAAAAGCATCAATATAGCTCAGCGGGTCGGATATCATAAGATGAACATCAAAAGGCAGCTTTGTAAAGGGGCGCACTGCTTTTATTATAGCAGGTCCTATCGTTAAATTCGGCACAAAATGTCCGTCCATTACATCCAGGTGGATAAGATCGGCTCCTGCCTTATCGACGCGTTCTACCTCTGTACCCATACTTGCAAAATCGCAGCTCAGAAGTGATGGTGCGATCATCATATTTATCATCCTCCATTTGTAATATTACGACAGTCTCCTCGCCGCTATAGATACTATTATCATTGCAGCACACCAAAAGCCCGTCCACAAGAGAAGCTCAACACTTCCAAGCTTAGCAAAGCCCGAAATAAAGGCTATTACGGTAACCAGAATAAATCCAACTATTATAGCAAGATACTGAACGATCTTTGCAATAGTAACAGTAGACTTTATACGTATACACCCGGCTACAGCGTTTGCAAAGGAAGAAAGCTTGCCATTTGTTACAAGATACGCTCTTGAGGTCTTTTCCTTCGCGGTAAGCTCATCGTGGCAGATCTGACCGATACCTGTCGGCAGAACTTTGATACATCTCGGATAGAGATTGAATTTCTCGGCAATATGCTTCTGTGTAACATTCGGATCTATAGTCCTTACAACAAAATTCACTCCGCTATCCTCAAGATCTCTGAGGCTCTGGGCAATAGCCTTGTCTACCTTGTATGTCAGTATAAACATGACCGCCAGTTCACCGCCGACCGATATATATACTATCTCATTTCCTCTTTTACGGTACCTTGTTTCGATAGACTCATCAGGCAGACGTATATTATGCTTTTTGAAAAGCTCTGTGAGGAGCTTTGTGAATGCGGCGCTGAGGTCGTCGTCCCTGTTCTGAGCGATACGCTGGAAGCAGTTTGCATTTGCGGAGTTGTTCTGGCTTCCGTAGAGACCCTGTCCGCTCTCTGTATCGAAGAGGAACATACGCCATTTTCCGTCGGAGTAGGGATTTGTCTCGTCTATGGCATTCGAGCGCCATGCAGCAACGTTGTTCTGGGGCCAGTCGGAATTGGACCAGTATATCTCAGCCGAGAAGTAGTCCATAAAGCTCTGTACATCGACCTTCTGAGCGAACTGCTCATATGTGATGCTGCCGTTCGCAACGCCCTGAATGA
>CACWRT010000102.1 GCA_902763365.1 uncultured Ruminococcus sp. | reverse complement strand
AATGGTCAGCGAAATGATCGCTCTTTACTGCCGTAAAAAGCATAAAACCAAAAGAGGTCAGCTCTGTACACAGTGTGCGAAGCTGACAGAATATGCAAGACAGAGAAGCGAAAAATGTCCGTTTATGGAAAACAAATCATTTGCGAGATTGACGAGGGATTATTGAGGATGCGGCAGACGAGCTAAAACGCATAAAAGCTCCTCTGCTTGCAAGAAAAGAGATAGAGAAAAAGCAGGACACGCCGCCGGAGCGGTTATTATTCAGATCGGTTTAATACTATGACATCACAGCCTCGCTTTGCGGGGCTTTTTTCTTTTGTGAAAATGGGTTGCCGTGCGGCGTTGAGTTTGTACGGCTTTCATTTCTATGAGAAGCTTATTTCCAGGACAATGTTATATAAAAATTTTTTTAAATAAACAGTATATAACACTTGACAACTGTTTTATACTGTTATATACTGTTTATGGAGGTTTGACGATATGCATATAATTTTAAATAATACCTCAATGGTACCAATTTACGAACAGCTTATGGATCAGGTAAAAAAAGAGATCATAAGCGGCGGTCTTGCGGAAAATGATGCGCTTCCGTCTGTCAGAGCGCTTTCCGGCGAGCTGCGTATAAGCGCTCTGACAGTAAAAAAAGCTTACGATAAGCTGGAAGAAGAAGGCTTTGTCGTAACCGTGCACGGAAAAGGCACCTATGTTGCCGCGACAAATCGACAGCTTGCCATGGAAGCACGAAGGAAAACGGTGGAGGATGACTTTGCAGCTGCTGTACAGAATGCAAATGCGGTCGGTCTTACCAAAGACGAAATTCTTGAGATCGTTAAAATCATACTGGAGGAATACTGATGGTTAAGGTTGATAAGCTGGTAAAAAACTATGGTGATTTCAGGCTTGATATTTCTATGGAAATACCCGATGGGACTGTAACGGGTATCGTCGGGAAAAACGGTGCCGGAAAAAGTACCACGATAAAGGCCATACTCGGTCTGATAAAGCCGGATGAAGGTCATGTCACCATAAACGGCAAGGAGGCATCCTTGCTCACAGGTAAAGAAAAACAGTCTATCGGAGCAGCGCTGTCCGATTCAGGATTCAGCTCATATCTGCGTATAGAGGATGTGATCTGCATCCTCGGAAAAATGTATCCGACATTTGACGAGGATTATTTCAGAAAAAACTGCGTTTTACAAAGACTGGCATTTGATAAGAGAATAAAAGACTTTTCTACGGGTATGAGGGCAAAGCTCCGTGTACTCGCCGCAATCAGTCATAAATCAGAACTGCTTATCATGGACGAACCCACGGCAGGACTTGATGTAGAGGCAAGAAACGACATACTTGATATGTTCCGACAGTATCTTCTTGATAATGAAAAACGATCTATTCTGCTTTCCTCTCACATATCCTCAGATCTTGAGGGTCTGTGCGATGATATATACCTGATCCATGACGGAAAAATCATCATTCACGAGGATACAGATACTATACTGAGCAATTATGCCCTACTGAAAATAAATGATGATACTTACGAAAAACTTGATAAAAGCTATATTCTCGGTACAAAAAAAGAACACTTCGGATATGCGTGTTTTACAAGTGAAAAGCAGTTCTATGCAGAAAACTATCCGGGGATCGTGATTGAGAGGGGAAATATAGACGATCTGATCTTAATGATGACAGGAGGCAGATAAAATGCTTGGACTTATAGAAAAAGATCTGAGACTTACTTTTGCCAGAAAACAGATACTTCTGATTTTCTTTATTATGGCACTGATCATGGGGATATCAATGGACGGTTCTTTCACTGTCGGATATCTTACCATGCTTGCAACGATAATTTCGATAAAAACAATAAGCTTTGACGAATATGACAACGGATTTGCATTTCTGATGACATTGCCCTTTGACAGAAAAACATACGTCAGGGAAAAATACCTGTTCTGCCTGATGATGTCCGCAGCAGCCTGGTGTATCGGAGCGGTGCTGTATTTTATCGGGAATACAGTCCGCCGCAGTGAGGTAAACCTGATCGAAGAATTGCCGATGCTGATAGCTCTTATCCCGGTAATGTATCTGTCGTCAGTGATCATGATACCTATACAGCTGAAATACGGTTCAGAGAAAAGCAATATTGCGCTGTCCATCTTTTTTTGCTGCATAGCGGTTCTGTTTTTCGGAACAAAAGCCTTTTTCAGCGGCAGGTCAAATCCTGTTACCGAGTTGATTAGGACTATTGAAAATCTTTCTCCGGCCGTTGTCCTTCTTGCGATCATCGCTGTATGTGCATTGGCATCAGGTATTTCTTATATGCTTAGCATACGCATTATGAAGAAAAAAGAATTCTGATAGAAAAATTATTGTTGTTTATACTGATAATTAGTTTGCAAATATGAAAGTCGGGCAGGTAATTGATCCTGCCCGGTTTTTATTCACTTGTTTATAATGTAATAATTGACATGGTGTATAAAAATGCAAATCTATTTTTGAACGAGGTTACGCGATTAACCTATTGAAATATTGCCGTCTCCGTTTTATAATCTCATTGAACGAAATATACGGAGGGATGATTATGCGTTCAGATTCATTTTTACGCTCGGTAACGAAAATAGCCGTTCCTGTTGCGCTGCAAAGTATGCTCCAGGCATCATTCAGCATTGTTGACCAGATAATGGTCGGTAATTTGGGAAGCACAAGTGTCGCTGCCGTAGGTATCGCCGGAAAGCTTTCATCTCTCTATGGGGTTGTTATCGGAGCGGTTGTTTCAGTAGCGGGAATTATGATCTCGCAGTATATCGGCGCGAAGGACGAAAAAGAGGTGAATCGCAGCTTTTGCCTGAATACATCCGTTTCGGTTGTGATCGCTGTTATATTCATGTCAGTGTGCCTGCTGCTTCCGACTCAGCTGATGGGACTGTACACAACCGATAAAGATACAGTAAAAACAGCTTCCGAATACCTGATGATCATTTCCTTCGGCTTTTTACCCTATGCAATAGATATGCTGATCTCGACCCGCTTGCGGTGTATGGAAAAAGCAGCCCTGCCGCTGATATTCAGCATTATGGCAAACGCTGTCAATACAGGGCTGAATTATGTTCTGATTTTCGGCAAATTCGGAATTGCTCCCATGGGAGCGAGCGGCGCAGGTGTGGCAACAGTTATTTCACAGCTATTCAATACGCTTTTGCTGGTGATAAGCCTGATCGTTGTTTGCGGAAAGAATAGATCGGAATTAACATTTTCCGTAAAGCTTACAAAGATGACTTACGGGAAATATGCTGCAATACTTCTGCCGATTCTTGTAACCGAGTTTATGTGGAGCCTGAGCGAAAATGTTTATGCTTCTGTCTATGGTCACATCGGAACGCTCGAATGTGCGGGAATGACGCTTACCTATCCGATTCAGGGTCTTATGATAGGAGCGCTCAGCGGCTTGGCGCAGGCTTCGGGAATACTGATCGGCAAAGAGCTTGGCAAGGGCAGATTTGATTCTGCTTATGAAAAATCAAAAAAGCTGATATTATATGGACTTGTCGGGTCGTTTGTACTGTCGGTCGTTCTGATGTATTTTATGAATTATTATACTGACGCTTACAATGTAGAAAAATATGTCAGACTGACCGCACAGCAGATATTGCTGGTGTTTGCTGTCGTTTCACCGATCAAGGTGATGAATATGATAATCGGCGGTGGCGTTATCAAAAGCGGCGGACGGACTAAAACAGTAATGATTATCGAACTTATAGGCACATGGGGTGTCGGCGTACCGCTGGCACTGCTCAGCGCTTATGTATGGAAGCTCCCGATCCCTGTTGTGTATTTTATCCTTTCAATGGAAGAATGTGTACGATTGATACTTTCATGGATGGTTTTCAGAAGAAAGAAATGGATGAAAAAGATTTGAAGATTCTAAAAAAGCTTATAACAGGATTAAAAAGGTTTTATCAAAATCAAATATATAATTCGTCTAATGTGCGGCTGCTGCTGATAATAATTGTGACCATATTATTATGGATATTATTGTTAAGGCTTGGCATTACAAGACCGGGATGGTGAGGTGAGAATATATGGATCAAAGCAAAAAAACCGCTAAAGCTCTTGGGAGCGTTTCACTTGTACTGAGCATTTCAGGACTTGTCTGCTTATATTTTGTTGTTTTCGTTCAGATATCGGAACTGTGGTTTTCCTTTGGCTGTGTCGTTTTTTCTGTGACTGCTTTGGTGCTTGGTGCGGTATCACGCAAAAAGCAAAACCATCATAACTCTTCAGCTTTGATAGGGTTCATAGTTTCGATCATAACTATTATAATGTTTATATTGCTTTGGATGCTGATCTTAGCCCTTTTTGTTTTCTTTGCCGACGTTATTCATTTATTTTCCGGTTTAGGTGAAATAGGATAGGTGGTAGTTTTATGAAGAAAAAAGTTATCAAAAAATACATATCTGCTGTCTTGTTATGTGCTTTACTGATCACAACCGGCGGATGCATCAAAACAGATCCTCAGGTTTATCCGGATGCAAGCATAGGTGTTCTCTACTCTGCCGACAGCGGCAGCCGTTCTCTTATTGAATGGTATGACAGTGAGCTGAACTCCCTCGGCACAGTTCCATACCCCTTTTCGGGAGCTTCTGTAAGTCAGACAAACGCCCATATTCAGGACAATACTGTTTTTTTGGCGCCTACAGGAGAGGGACAAAAAAAGGATTACGGTAAAATCGCACTGATTGATCCGGCAAATGGCAGCTTTGAGGAAATTGAAACCAACAGAATCAATCAGTATGACTGTACGGTTGAGGGAGCTTATTTAGCTTTGACGAGCAACCTTAACGGGGAGTGCTTCGTGGATTTAATTGATATAAGCAGTCATGAGATCCGCTCAATGGAACTATCCGACAATTCTGTGATCTGTACACAGCCGATAATGATAAACGGAGAGGTATATGCCTCAGCAACCGATGGAGACAAAAACTATCTTTGCAAATGTGATATTATCGGCAATAGGATAGATATTATTACAGAGCTTCCGGATGAGATGTCCACTTATCTGGAAAAGCACGGAAGCGATCTTGTGTGGATCACGCAGGGCAAGCTTGTTAAATACAATACGGCAACAAAAAGCTCCGAATCCGTTAACCTGAGCAGCTCCGACGCATTAAACCTCAATATTGTTGGTGATATGGCATGGATAGCCTATACCGATCCGTTCGATGAGAATTACCACAGCGTGATTGAAGCAAGAAATTATCGGACGGGAGAGGTAATTTGCGCTGAGCAATTTGAGGGCGCTGTATTGCAGCTTGAAGCCGATGACAGTCATCTTTTTGTCAGAACCTATGACGATCTGATTGAGTATTCTTATACAAACGAAAAATTGACGGAACAAAACAGACTTCGCTGTGAAAAGGATGGGTATTATTACGGCGGCTTCTTTTATCTGAAAGGAAAATAATATATGAGATAAGGCGATTGAATTTGGATTAAATAAGGTAAGGATAGATTTTAAACCGGAAAGGAGCTACAAATGGAGAAAAAAATAATTCTGAAATCAGATGTACTTGATGCTCTTGAGAAAACGGGAGTAAAACCGGGACAAGTCATCATGGTACATACATCCCTTGGCAGCATAGGATACGTTTGCGGAGGTGCTCAGACGATCATCCAAGCTTTGACAGAAGCAGTCGGTAATGAAGGTACGATTATGATGCCAACGCAATCGTGGAAGAATCTTGATCCCGAAACAGGGGTGCATTGGGAAGTGGATAAGGACTGCTGGCAGTCAATACGTGATAACTGGCCGCCGTATGATAAGAATATCACACCTACCAATACAATGGGCGCAGTTGCGGAAATGTTCAGGCAGTGGCCCGGAGCAATTCGCAGTGACCATCCTGCGCGGTCGGTTGCGGCATTCGGCAAGTTTGCACGGTATCTGACGCAGGAGCATGATCTGTCAAACATTTTCGGGGATGGTTCACCTATCGGGAAGCTTTATGAGCTTGATGCCTATGTACTTCTCATAGGTGTCGGGTATGACAAAAACACCTCTCTTCATCTTGCCGATGCAAGAGCAGAGTATGAAGGTAAGCATCTCTGTACGGAACACAGTGCTGTTACAGAAAACGGAAAGAGAGTGTGGAAGGCTTATGACACACTCTATGTGGACGGTGAGGATTTTGAACAGATTGGATCAGCTTTTGAGGAAAAGCATGATGTAAAAAAGGCTGCGCTTGGAAATGCTGTTCTGCGGCTGATGAAACAAAGGGAGCTTGTAGATTTCGCTGTCCGATGGATAGAGAAAAACAGAACTCCTGCTCACTAAGCAGTAAGCGCCTCCATTTACCGCTATTCTACTTTAGCCCTGCTTCGGCAGGGCATTTTCTTCTCCGAAATATGAAAAATGGCAGACGCGGCAGTGCGGGTATGATATATCTGTATAATCACCGAAAAAAGGTCAATACTTCCCATAGATAAATAATTGCTGTTAAAAGCATATAATATGGGGGAATTGATCTTGGTATATAATAAAGTTGAGATTTGCGGAGTAAATACCTCCAGGCTTAAAGTTTTATCCGAAGACAGAAAAAAAGAACTGCTCAGAATAATAAATAACGGCAGTCCTGAGGAAAAAGAAAAAGCAAGGGATGAAATGATCAATGGTAATCTGAAGCTTGTACTAAGCGTTATCCAAAAATTTTCGGGCAGGGGAGAAAACCCTGACGATTTGTTTCAGGTAGGCTGTATAGGTCTTATGAAAGCAATAGATCATTTCAATCCTGAGCTTGATGTGAAATTTTCGACCTACGGAGTACCTATGATTATAGGTGAAGTGCGGCGTCATCTGAGAGATTACAGTCCTATGCGTGTCAGCAGATCTATCAAAGACACTGCTTACAGGGCAATGCAGGCTAAGGAAAAAATAATATCGGAATCCGGACACGAACCATCTGTGAGCGAAATAGCAAAAGCAATAGATTCATCCTGTGAAAATGTTGTAATAGCCCTGGAATCCATAGTTGAGCCTATTTCGATCTATGAGCCTGTATACTCTGACGGTTCGGATACTGTGTATGTTATGGATACCCTTGGAGACAGCTCTGATGATAAAAGATGGCTGAACAACCTTGTTTTAAGGGATGCAGTGGAGAATCTTTCCGAAAGGGAAAAAAATATCCTGACTATGCGTTATCTCAAAGGAAAGACCCAGACAGAGGTCGCTCAGGAGATAGGCATTAGTCAGGCTCAGGTGTCAAGACTTGAAAAAAATGCTATGCTAAGATTGCGTAAGGAAGTAGGGGAGTGATCATTTATTTCTTTCGATCTCTTTTATCTCGTCACTGCTGAGGAATTCGTCAATGGCTCTTTTAAGTCTTGATACCGGCATACCCACAACATTGTTGTAATCACCGTGTATTCCTTTGACAAAAAGTCCGCCTCTTGCCTGAATTCCGTAACCGCCTGCTTTATCATAAGGCTCGGCAGTACTGATATAATCTTCAATTTCCTGTTCGGACAGTTCAAAAAATTCCACATCTGTAGATACAGAAAAAGTAAAACTTTTACCCATATAATATACAGCGCACCCTGTAATAACTTTATGCACAGAACCTGAAAGCATATTCATCATGATTCGTGCGTCATTGGTATCACGCGGCTTGTTAAGCATTTTTCCTTCGCAGATAACGGCAGTATCACATCCTATGACAAGATACTTTTCACGCCCCTGTGATATGAGTGCTGCTTTTTCATTGGCAAGATATTCGGGACATTTTTCTACTTCAAGATCCCTTGGCACAAGTTCTCTTATATCGGCAGGCATGACCCTGAAATCACTGTATATCATTTGTAAAAGCTGCTTTCTTCTCGGTGAAGCAGAAGCAAGTATAACGTCCATTTATTATTCCTCCCGTTTTTATTGTATAAGAGCTTTGTAGATCTGCCCTTTTTTGAATCCTGTAATCTCAGCCGCTTCCTTTGCGGCAAAGGAAGCGGACATTCCGCTTTCTATTCGTTTTTTTGCCAATTCTACCGCATCTTCCAAAGTATTTGCTGTCGATTCATCTATCTTTGCGCCTTCTATGATAAGAACGATCTCACCCTTGACAGAACCGTCAGTATATTTTTCTGCTGCTTCTTCAAGGGTAGTTCTTATTACCTGCTCGTGAATTTTTGTCAGTTCTCTGACAATAGACAGTTTTCGGTCACCAAATACCGTATACATATCCTTCAGTGTATTCGGAAGCTTATGCGGCGCTTCATAAAATATCATAGTTCTTGTTTCTTTTACAAGAGAATTGAGATGCTCTCTTCTGCTGAGTTTATTAACGCTCAGAAATCCCTCGAAAGTAAATCTGCCTGTCGGAAGTCCCGAAATAGCGATTGCGCTCATTGCAGCCGTTGGTCCCGGCACTGCGCAAACCTCTATACCAATTTCGCCGCAGCTTTTTACAAGAGCCTCACCCGGATCAGAAATACACGGCATACCCGCATCTGTTACTATTGCACAGCTTTCTCCGTTAAGGAGTCTTTCGCATATTTCTTTGCCGCGTTCTATTGAGTTATATTTATGATAACTCACCATAGGCGTATGTATCTCAAATCTGTTCAGAAGCTTTACGGTAACTCTGGTATCTTCCGCAGCAATAAAATCAACATTTTTCAGCGTTTCTATAGCTCTGGGAGAAAAATCGGATAAGTTTCCTATCGGAGTACCCACAACATATAGCTTACCGTTCATAGAAATTCCTCCTTATACTGTCCATAAATACGGATCATTTCATCGGAAAAACCGCCTGATTCATTTTCTACGAATAAAACAGGTTCAACCTTCAGACCACCGGGCTTTCCGCCTCGTCTGCCTTCTATTAAAAACAGCTTAGGAGCTTTGTCTTTTCTTTGCTGAACAAAACGAAGTCTTTTAGGCTCAATACTATTGTTTCTCATCGCAGTAATAACATCACAGATCCGCTCGGGCCGCTGACACATACAGAATCTTCCTGAAAACCTGAGTAATCGTGACGCACATAGGGCAATATCATCCATTGTGCACAGGCTTTCATGCCGCGCTATGATATGTGCCTGTTTAGAGCTTTTTATTCCGGTACCTTCAGCCTTGTAAGGCGGATTGCATACAACAAGGTCATATGATGACAGATCAATCTTACCTTTAAGCTCACGCAGATCAGAATTTACCACATTGACCTTATCGCTCAGATCGTTCATACTGAGACTTCTGCTCAGCATAGAACAGGCATTCTCCTGTATTTCTACAGCAGTTATATGTGCATCGGTTCCGTTTCTCAGCCAGATCAGAGGTATAGGACCGCAGCCTGAACCAAGATCGCAGACCTTTTTATCGTTTTTTTTCGGCATTGAAAAGTTTGCTAATATAACTGTATCTGTCCAGAATTTATGTTCATCAGAAACAATAATGCGTATTCCTCCGCCGAAGGGTTCGATTTTTTCGTTTTCATAAAGCATGATGTAACCTCCGACGAAAGTAACAGGTTAGGTTTAACAGCGAATACTAAAAGTATTCATTAAAAAATGCATGATCGGATAAGCAGTACTGACCTGCTGTAATACTAATTATATCACAATACATAGAAATCGTAAAGGATATTTTTGCAACTTTTATATTTGAAGCGACTATATCCGGAGCTGAACGAAGTATCCTGTCATTGTCGTTTTATGGTTAGTGTAAAATAATTTTGGGACAATTAAACTCTTCAATAGCTTTGAGCGAGGAACATAAAATAGCAGCCGATTAAAAAAGTAATAACCGCGACTAATAAAAGTTTCAGCGACGAGTTCAGAGCGGATGCGAAGCGGAGCGAACCTCGCGTTACGGGACCGGCGGCTCGCCGGGTTAGTGTAAAATTATAATTGGCAAAATATTATCAATGGTAAAAAATGAGCTGCTCAAGAAGCCTGATACGC
>CACWRT010000101.1 GCA_902763365.1 uncultured Ruminococcus sp. | reverse complement strand
AGAGCTAAGAGCTCAGGGCTTGGCGGCTCTGATTTTTTTCGCATAAAGCTATTTTTAATGTTGTTATAAGTTTCGTCAAAGTCATCCTTGCGGATGACGAAGAGGTTTGTGAGCGTTTCCATATGTAATAGCGTACAGGCTGGGCAAGGTGAAATCGAGCCGCTAAAAAAGCCTGACACGCGGGCAGTAAAGCTTGAACGGCGAGTTCAGAGCGGATGCGAAGCGGAGCGATACCCGCGTTTATGACGGCTCAAAGTAATAACCTCTTAAATAATTTTATGGCAATATAAACTTTATTGCAAAAAGAGCCGCTCAAAAAGCCTGATACGCGGGCAGTAAAGCTTGAACGGTGAGTTCAGAGCGGATGCGAAGCGGAGCGATACCCGCGTTACGGGACCGGCGGCTCGCCGGCTCGCCGGGAGAAAAAGTATTTGACAAATGGGGAAATTTGTGGTACCATTTTAGTGTTGATAAAAATATGAAAGGAAAAGACGGCTATGTACGAGAAGCAGTATACACGATTTAGCGGATACTTTTTTGCAGGTTCATGTGATTATTTTGCATGGGCTTTATCGTCCTGCGTTCCCGACAAGCGGTCTGTATCCGTTAGCTGATGATACACTGAAACTATTATCGCTTCATTGACGGGATCCGTAGGGGTCTCGTCTTTTTGTTATTTTCCCGACTGCAGCGAGAAAAATCAAAAACGGCAGTACTTGCGTATCCGACAGAATTATCAATATTTGACAGTAAATATACTGTCTGCCGCAAAAAAATCATTATACGGAGGAAAACAAAATGATCATTGTATTAAAAGACGAAACAACAAAGGAACAACTTATACTTTTTAAAGCTGCCCTCGAAGAAAAATATGACGTGACCGTAAATACATGGCACGGTGTAGGTTCTACCGTACTTGGTCTTATCGGAGATACAACTGCTGTTGATGAGGACTGGGTAAACGCTCAGGACATTGTTGAAAATGTAAAGCGTGTTCAAGAACCCTATAAAAAAGCAAACAGAAAATTTCACCCCGACAACACTGTCATCGAGCTTCCTACAGGACAAAAAATAGGCGACGGAAGTCTTTGCATTATGGCAGGTCCCTGCTCTGTTGAGTCAGAGGAACAGATCAACTATGTTGCCGAAAGGGTAAAAGCTGCCGGCGCAACATTCCTAAGAGGCGGCGCATTCAAGCCGAGAACCTCTCCCTACTCTTTCCAGGGTCTGAAATCGGAAGGTCTTGACCTTCTCAAGGGCGCAAGAAAAGCTACAGGACTTCCTATAGTCACTGAAATAATGAGTACTGCACATATTGATATGTTTGAAAGTGTTGATATAATACAGGTCGGCGCAAGAAATATGCAGAACTTTGAATTACTTAAACAGCTTGGTAAGATAGATAAGCCTATACTTCTCAAAAGAGGTCTTGCCAACACTATAGAAGAATGGATAATGAGTGCGGAATATATCATGGCAGGCGGCAACGATAAAGTTATACTCTGTGAAAGAGGAATACGCACCTACGAGACTGCCACAAGAAACACACTTGACCTTTCTGCTGTGCCTATTGTAAAAAGGCTTTCTCATCTCCCGATAATAGTTGACCCGAGTCATGCAACAGGCAAATCACGCCTCGTTGAACAAATGTCACTGGCTGCCGTAGCTGCCGGCGCTGACGGTCTTATGATAGAAGTACATAACGACCCCAAACACGCACTCTCCGACGGCGCTCAGTCTCTCACTCCCGAACAGTTTGACGTGGTTGCCAAAAAAGTATTCGCTCTCAAAAAGGCTTATGATGAAATAGTTAATAGTTGATAGTTAACAGTTGTTATGTTATAAATTTGAAAACGAGGCGATCTGATGACGTTTGAGGAAAAATATTTTCTGAGGAAAAGACCTGATTTTGAAGCACTCATACAATATGGTTTTGTAAAAAACAGTGAATGTTATCAGTATTCGGAATTGTTTCGGAATGACAGCTTCAAAGCAGAGATAACTGTAAACATACATGGGATCGTTTCCGGAAGGGTATTTGATCTTGATGCGGAAGAGGAATATTCTGCTTTTCGCAGTGAAGATCGTATGGGAGAGTTTGTTGGCAGTATAAGAGAAGCCTACTCGAATATTCTCGAGAACATATCGGAAAATTGCTTTATTGACGTACCTTTTATCAACGACCAAAGCAACCGTCTTTCGGACAAAATATTTGACACTTTTGGCGGTAAACCCGATTTTCCTTTTCCTGATATTCACGGAAGCGGTGTTTTCAGACATGATAATAACCGGAAATGGTATGCACTTATTATGAATATATCCAAAGATCGTCTGACCGGGAAAAAGACAGACTCCGATATATTTGTTGATATCGTAAATCTTAAAGCTGTCACAGATAATATTCCTGCCCTTACAAAAGAAAGAGGTATCTATCCGTCATATCACATGAACAAGAAATACTGGATATCAGTAATTCTTGACGGAACGCTTTCAGATGAACGTATTATCGAACTTGTTCACGAGAGCTACAGACTTACGCAAGGAAACGGCAATGCAGACAGAAAAAATGATAAAACTGCTGAATCAAAGCAATGGATAGTGCCTTCAAACCCGAAATATTATGACATTGAGCCGGATATTGTCATAGGCAACGAGATCTTGTGGAAACAGGGAAAAGGTATAATCAAGGGAGATATAGTCTATTTATATGTCGGTGCGCCTGTGTCCGCAATAAGATGCAGAAGCATTGTGACTGAAACAGATATACCCTATGAATACCATGAAGATAAACTGACTATACACTATGTAATGAAAATAAAAATACTGGATGTATACGGCAAGGACGAATATACATTCAGTAAATTGAAAGAACACGGTATAAAAGCTGTCCGAGGTCCGAGATTCATGCCCTCAGGAATAATTTAAAGCAAAAAGCTCAAAGCATGAAAGCTGTAAGTATCATGCTTTGAGCTATAATTATATTTAATTATGATGATTCACACCAATAATAATTCCACTTTCCAAATTCCACATCATTCAAAAGAGGTATGCGAGATTGTTATCAGAACTGATGTTGTCAAGGGAGTATAGTATGAGGATAGCGTCTGCTTTTTCTTTTTCGGCGAGAGCAGAGATATCTTTTTTGTAATATCTCATATCAACCATGATAATTTCACTGTAATTCTGTGACAGGAAGGGAACTATTGTATGTGCGTACGAATCTTTGATCACAATAAGCTTTTTTCCGCTTCCCGATATATTTTTATTTGTCACATGGACTATACTATGATTGCCGTCAAGGAAAACAGGGTATTTGTCATCATTTTTCAGCTGATCACGGAAAAAATAACTGTTTCCGGTTTTTTGTTCTTTGCCGTCGCTTATTTCAACTGATACGGAGTTTGTCGGCTGACTTTTATTTGACCACAGCTCAATAGTGTCGGGGGATATCATCCACAATGCACTTTTTGAATATGAAGTACCGTAAAAACCATCCGCTGCTTCCTTTGAAAAGTTTTCTTGGGGGACAGGTTCATATCCCATAGTTTTCCCTAAAAGTGAATAGCACTCATATGCACCCGCGCTTGTCCAGTGATGGTCTGTTTTATAGTATAGCTGTGTACTCTTTGCCTTTTTCAGAAAATCATCCGTAACATCCGTGAATATCACATTTTCTCCTGTTCTTTCTTTAAATTCCTTTATCAGCCTGCCGTCATTATAGCTTTCATGAAGTAACGGCAGACGGTCATTGTTCACATATCCCGACGAGGGTATCAGTGTCATATATACGGGTATATCTGAATCATCCGCATATTCTTTTATAAAGCCTGCATTTTTTTTCAGATTTTCCGTATCCTGAGCCGGCTTCGGAAAAAGATATCCGTCACTCCCCAGATAAATGTCCTTAGAACCGTTTCTGCCCTCTGCAAGCTCAAGACAGGCACTTGTTCCTACAAAGAAATTTCTCGCCGGTATATGGTCGGAGATATATGTATCAAGTTCACTTTGAAATTCCGCCTTCATAACTGTTTCTGCCTTCAGTTCGGGAAAAGAAGCCAGCTCCCTCTTTTCCTGAGCAGAAAAGGTTTCTTTCGGAAGAACGAAAAGAAGTATCATCATAACAAATATAAATCCGCAAAGTATAAATGTCGGAAAATACGGTAATATTTTTTTCATACAATCTCCTTTCAGCGTATCTGATACTAAACGCTTTTTAGTGAATAATGAATAGTGAATAATGAATAGTGATTAGTAAACTGTCACTTCATTCTGTAGATGGGGGAAAAAGGGGAGTTTCAAAAACGAAAAGTTCTTTCTGCTTTATTATCTATAAATATATACTATTTTTTTCGGATTTTCCAAAACAGTTCGGGGATAGAGTTTATAGCTTCAAACTCCCTCCCTTTTTTTGTATTGGCAATACTGTCAATTTAACGATGAATCTTTACAGAATTGCTGATTTTGTGGTAAAGATTCCGAGCATAAAGCGAGAGATGACAAATATATCAACAATCATAGATTGACAGCATTGTCCCGGAGTGCAGCCAAGGAGTTGTAAGCGTTTCCGCAGATAATAGCGTATAAAGCAGCTTCGCAGCTCAGAGCTCAGAGCTTGGCATCTCATTTTTCATAGCTAACATTTGTTTTATTTGTCATTGAGCTGCTTAAAAAGCCTGATACGCGGGCAGTAAAGCTTGAGTGGCGAGTTCAGAGCGGATGCGAAGCGGAGCGATACCCGCGTTACGGCTCCGGCGGCTCGCCGGCGCGTTTAGGGACCGGCGGCTCGCCGGCGGCGAGCCGGTTAGAATTTGAAGTATAGGAAGGGGTTGTAGGCGCTACTTACAAGCTTTGATGTGCAAAGCAGAAGCGCTGCTATACATCCCGAATTGTCCAGAACATACCGAACAGGCTTGCTGCGTACCTTATTATACAGCATTGAAACAAGCGGTGTGCTTGCAACAGCTGCTGCTATTAAAAGCGGCAAATAAGATAATAAAATAACTGAAATGCTTTCATTCATTGAAAAACCTTGCGATCCGAACATTTTAGCGGCGTATTCCCATAACTTGCCCATATCTTCAAAATAGAATAATACCCATCCCAGAATGATAATAAAAAGCGAATATATATGACCTATAAATGCAGGAGCTTTTTTGAGAAGCTTGAGAAGGAATATTTTTTCCATTACAAGTATGATACCAAAATACAGTCCCCATAAAATAAAATTATAGCTTGCGCCATGCCACAAACCTGTCAGAAACCAAACTACGCCTAAATTTATGATCTGTCTTCCGAGACCCTTTCTGTTTCCGCCGAGCGGTATATAAACATATTCACGAAACCATGTACCGAGAGAAATATGCCATCTTCTCCAGAATTCTGTAATGCTTTTTGATATATACGGATAATCAAAGTTCTTTATAAAGTCAAAGCCGAACATTTTTCCCAATCCTACAGCCATATCACTGTATCCGCTGAAATCAAAATACAGCTGGAAGGAATAAGCAATAATACCTGTCCATGCGCCTAAAACACCTATATTGCCGTCATAGTTTCTTATGAAATCCCAAAGGCTGCCCATCTCATTTGCAAGCAGTATTTTTTTTGAAAGACCTACAAGAAATATCTTAACTCCGTCTGTAAACTGAGCTAAATTTTCCCGTCTTTCAAGCATCTGTGCGGCAACATCCTCGTAACGCACAATGGGTCCTGCTATAAGCTGAGGAAACAGGGAAACATATGTACCGAAAGCAATAAAGTTTTTCTGTACCTTTACGGTATTACGGTACACGTCTATAGTATATGACATGGTCTGGAAAGTATAGAAGGATATGCCTATCGGCAGCGCTACCTCAATTGCGGGCAGATTCAGGAACGGCAAGACTATATTAAGTGTTTCTCCTATCAGTCCCGCATATTTGAAGAAGCCTAAAAGCCCTAAATTAACTGCTACATCTGCTATAAGTATCCATTTTGAAAGATTTTTTTTGTCATGATATTTCCCCAGTAATATCCCCGCTATATAATTTATGACAATAGAAAATATCATCAGCAGTACAAATACGGGTTCGCCCCACGCGTAAAAAACAAGATCGGCTATTAATAAAGTCAAATTTCGGAATTTTCTTGGAGTAAGATAGTAAAGTATAAGTACAACAGGCAAAAACAGAAACAAAAAAACAAGACTTGAAAAAACCAAATATCAACACCACCATTTTTGCTGTAACACAAAGTAACCTCACAAAGATAAACTTGGAGGTTACTTCTGCTTTTTTATTTACTTATCAGCCTGTATAGCTGCTGAAAATGCCCTTTATCTTTTCTGCATCAGGTGAGATGACAAGCGATACATAAAGCCCCTTTGTTTCTACCTTTGCATTTTCAATATTTGCCTTTTGCTTGGGATCATAATTCTGTATAACATTGTAGATGGAATCAAGATTATTCTGCATCTTCTGCTGTATATCAGCTATCTTGCTTTCATCCTTTGCTTTTACATATATTATCTGATCCTGCTTTACGCCGTCTGTGCATACGCCGCCGGCAAAATCATCTATCTCATCCTCGCTTATTCCGAGAACTCTTTCGAGCCTTTTTGCAGTAAAATCACTCATTTCCTCAGGGAGTTCAACTTCATTTTTCACCTGTTCAAATACTGCCTTCAGATCCTCTGCCTGCGCAGCATTGACTGTACTATCCTCTTCCGTGCTTTCATCCGCGCTTTCGTCTTCGGAATTATCCTGCACAGCAGAAGCTTCCGAAGAAGTCTGTACATTGTCAGACGTATTTTCTTTCGAATCACCGTTTGAACTGCAAGCCGATACCGACATGATAAGCATTGCAGCAAGTGCAGTAAGTATTATCTTTTTCATTTTTATTATCCTTTCCATTATTTGATATGTGTTTTCAGATATTCTATCCATTTCTGACAGCCTTCGTCGGTGAAATGGATTCCCATATCTTCACCGTCACTGCAATATTCGGGAATAAGATCCCCGTTTTCATCTGCCACAGCTTCAGCAACATGAAGGTAATGGAATCCCTTTTCGTCGCAGACCTTTTTCAGATTCTTATTGAATGCTGTTACATTTTTATTGTTAAGCTTTTCACCCTGTTTAGCCTTGACCATGGGGGTAACGGATTGTATGTATATTTCTGCGTCAGGCTGCTGATTAAGTATTCTTCTTGTCAGTTCTTCCATATAGGGGACTGTATCATCAGGACCGAAAATACCTATATCATTCATACCCAGCATAATGAAAACATTTGTCTTGCCCGATTCATAAACACCGTCGTCAACAGTTATTTTTTCACCGCCCAGCATCGGATGAACATTTCCGTCATCGCTAAGATCCATAAGAGCATTTTCATATCCCAGACTGCCTGCGCAAAGGAAGGTTGCATCGCCTAAATTGCCGTTTTCTGCGTAGTATGAAAGCTTCAGCGTAACGCTGTCGCCCACAAACACTGCATCATCAAACCAGGCTGAGTCAAGCTTTTCACCTGTTTCAGGCACAGCTGCTGCAAGCTCTCTGTTATCGGATGATTCGGGGGTATCTGATGAGAAGGGGATTATACCATGACTTTCTTCCGAAGGTTCGGAGCTTGCCGCACTAACCATCTCAGGCGCAGATACAGCAGGCAGATCTGCCTGTTCGGGTTCCTCTTTTTCTTCGTTTTTACATCCGCATACAGATACTGCCATTCCCGCAATAAGGATCAGTGTCAGTATTTTTTTCATATATTTTTCTCTCCTCTTTTAATTTTATACGTCTTAATAATAGTCATCGCCGTAATAGTCTTCATCATCATCGTCGTAGTTTTCATCATTATAGTCATCGTCATAATCATAATACTCATCATCCTGATCTGACGATTCATCATCATTATTTTCATCAGAGCTGCTGTCCACGTCCTCTGAGGGTTCTTCTTCACTGCTTTCCTGAGTTTCGTCAATGAATATATAATACTCTTCGTCCCCGTTTCCGAATGTTTCCGGTGTATATGGTGTGGGGTCGCCGTCATCGAGAACGTGAGCCATGAGATATTTTACCCATCTTTCGCAGCCATCGTAGTTCAGGTGCATACCCATATCGTCAGGGTCCATACAATAATCCGCTATTAATGCGCCTTCCTCGTCGCACACTGCGGGGGTTATATCTATGAAGTGGTAACCTCTTTCCTGACAAACACTTTTTAGTCCTTCATTGAACTGTGTCATAAGCAGGTTATTAAGATTAGATTTTTCCACGCTTTTCAGCATGGGGGTTCCGCCCTGGATATACAACTCAACATCGGGACTTTTTTCGATTATTCTGTCGGTAAGCTCTTTCATTGATTCTATAGACTGGTCAACTCCCCATGTTCCGACATCGTTCATGCCGAACATTATGAATATCTTATGTTTTTTTGAAAGTTTTACTCCCATATCCACAGTTACCTTTTTACCCTTCCATAAAGGGTGAACATTATTCGGGTCCTGAAGATCCCACAGGGAGCTGTTATAACCGAGACTCGGAATACACAGGAATTCAGCATTTCCGAAGCGTTCATAATCTTCACTGTATGCCGCAAGTGCACTTGTCACGCTGTCTCCCACAAAAAGTACATCATCAAACCAGTCATCTTCTACCATATGATCGGAATTAAAGATAACAGCATCTCTTTTTTTACGTTCTTCTGCGATACGTTTTTGTTCTTCCGCTTTTTTTCTTTCTTCTTCTTTTTTCTTTTCCTCTTCTTCTTTCTTTTTGCTTTCGTCCGGCTTATTTTTTTCTACCGTTTGTTTTGTTTGTTCATTAGTCTTAGTGTTATTGGTATTTGCTTTTTCCACAGATACAATCACGTTATTATCGGCCGCTGTCGTTTCGGCTTTTTCGTCATCCATGTTTACTGAAGCTCCTTGTGTAAATACTATTATACACACAATACAAATAACAACCAAGGCTATCGAACAAGGAAGCAGGATCTTCCATATCTTCATTTTTTCAATCTCCTTTATCGTGCGCGATTATAGTGATACAAAATATACTACCAACCTATTTTACACTTTAATACAAAATATGTCAACCCGCCGGCCAGCGCCGGACCCTAAACGCGGGTATCGCTCCGCCCGGCGAGCCGCCGGACCCTAAACGCGGGTATCGCTCCGCTTCGCATCCGCTCTGAACTCGCCGTTCAGGCTTTACTGCCCGCGTATCAGGCTTTTTAAGCCGCTCAATGCCAAAAAACAAATGTCAGCTATGAAAAATGAGATGCCAAGCTCTGAGCCCTGAGCTCTTAGCTCTGAGCTGCGAAGCTGCTTTGAACTGCGAAGCTGCTCTGGGCTCATCGCTGCAACCTTTACTTGTCGCGGTTGTTACTTTTGTATCGGCTTATACTATACGTTCCTCGTTCAAAGCTATTGAATAAATAGTACTCCATATTTTAACAACTTTGAGCGGCTTATTTTCAGATAAAACGTTAACAAGAATGAATGCTGATGTATAAGATATAAGGGGGTGAGGAAAATGAAAAGAGGGAAAATAAGATCCGCTGTTATCATAAAGATAATGCTTTTAATAGCGGTGATTACAGCACTGGTATGGGGGTTTCTTGAATGGCGTGTAACTCCTGTTGTTCAGTCTGTTTCATCAATACAGGGAAAAAGCTTTGCAATATCAGCGATCAATCAGGCTGCGGCAGATGTTCTTGAGGCAGAGGATCTTTCCGATAAAGATTCCATAACAACATCATCTGACGGAATGCTGCGTTCACTCAGCACCGATACCGCCGCAGCTAACAGACTAAAACATATGATAACACTGAAAGCTCAGGAGTCCATATCTGACCTTAAACACAAACAAATAAATATACCTCTCGGTATGATCATAGGCGGTGAAATAATAGGACCTGCCGGTCCCGATATACCGGTTTTTATAACTCTTTCAGGTACTGCCGACAGCGATTTTGAGGAAAGCTTTGAAAGTGCCGGGATAAATCAGACAGTACACAAGCTTTCTCTCAGGATAACGGCTGACATTCGCATACTTACCCCTTCGGGGACTGTATCAGAATCTGTATCAACTTCTGTCCTTATTGCCGAAACAGTCATTATCGGCAGCGTCCCTGTTGTCAATTCATAAGAGTATAGCGGCTTCGCAGTGGAGGGAGTAGATAAAACGTTGCTTAACAGGTTTGTCAAAAAGCTTTTGGGCAGCTTCTTCATAAAGGCGAAGCTGGGTGCTGTATCTTTCGGTCAGAACGGAAGGTTCTTTGACATGATCTGTTTTATAATCTACTATGACCATTCCGTCCTCTTCTTCAAATATACAGTCTATAGCTCCCTGCAAAACAGAAGTTGCCGAGGTTTCGGTATTATTCAACAGTTCGGTAAGTTCATCATTGCCTGCTGTTGTCATTCCGGCGGGAACGGAAACAGTAAAGCGGTATTCTCTGTAAAGATTTTTGCTGCGAAGCATTCTTCCAAAAAGATCGGTCTTAACAAATGCTTTTATGGTATCCTCTTCGATAAGGTCTGTTTGATCCTGAGGCATGAATCCAAGCTCGGTTATTCTCTGTTTTTCATTTTCAAAGCTTCCTGTTTCTTTTATTTCTGTATATAGCTTTGAAAAATCCGCATACTCCAAAAAAGCGTGTGTTGCAAGTCCCCTCTGAGTGGGGGATATCCGTCCTTTCCGTGTAAAGGCCGGCTTTACTGCCGCAACAAATTCGGATGAAATATCCCTGTGTGCAAGCATTGATGCAGAAACTTTTGACGGAATGAGTGTTGTAATGTCCGTTTCTTCTGCTTCTTTGAACATAGTGTCAAGCTTTTTCAGTAATTCTTCCGATGGCTGTTCGGGTTCTGAATAAATTTTCTCTTCGGATTGCGAGTAAATATCAGTACAATATCGGTATAATATGTCAGGTGCGGAAACGGTTACTATATCACTGTCATTAATTGCATTTCTCAGGTTATCCAGCTTGCTGCTGACCATCATGCACATCATGATCCAGTCGGAGTAATTGCGGCATGACATGACATCGAAGGGGAAAAATTTTCCGTTCGATACAAGTTTGCAGGCAGGCAGCAATTTATACAGGTAATTTATATAGCTTTCATCATATTCACCGTCAGTTTTTCCATTTCCTTTCAGAGTGGAAAGAATTATAAGTTTTTCCTTTGCTCTTGTCATAGCAACATACAACACACGCATCTGTTCGCTTTTTTCTTCATCTTCCTCAGCAGTGCTTATTGCTTTATACTGAATAGTATTGTACTGGTAAAGTGTCTGATCATCTACAGCGCGCAGACCGATACCGTATTTCGGATGGAAATTTATTTTATCGGAATTGCCGTTTCTTGAGGTTTTTGTTCCCGCAAGTATACAAATCGGAAATTCAAGCCCTTTTGAATGGTGTATCGTCATTATTCTTACAGCATTTTCGGGAACATTGTCGGATACCTTTATACCGCTGCCGGATTCTTCAAGATAGCGTATATGTCTGATAAATCCCGTAAGACCGCCGCCTGTGCTGTTTTCGTAATCAGCCGCAAAGCTTATCAGTTTGCGCAGGTTCTGCAAACGCCGGGTACCGTCCTGCATGGCAAGAACTGCGCATGAAAATCCTGTTTTTTCAAGTATTTCCATAAGAAGCTTGTCACAGCTTGCTGTAACTGCATAGGTTCTGAAATAGCGCAGATCATCCAGAAAGCTTTTGCACTTTCTTCCAAGAGAATCGTCATCATTTGCCTTCGCAAGAAGCTTTTTATAATAACGCTTTTGTTTTTGTTCTTTTATCTCTGCAGCCTCGTCGGGAGTAAATCCGAATACGGGACACAGCAGCGACGCTGCCATATCAACATCAGACAGAGGATTATTAAGTATTTTCAGATACGATACAGCCGCTCTTATCTCATATTTTTCCAGAAGATCAGTTTCCGTATCCGTGCAGGCTGATATGCCTGCTTTTTTCAGTTCCTCGGAGTATATATGAGCCTTATTGCGGACGGCTCTCAGAAGTATACAGAAATCACTGTATTCAGCATTTCTCAGTTTTCCCGAATCTGTTACCTGAAAACCGTCTTTTACCATTTGCTTTATCAGAGAAGCACAATATTTTGCTTCTGCTTTATTTGCATTATCAATGGAATCGTCTTCCGGTTTCTGACCGTTCTGATCAGATTTAGTAAACTGTACAAAGTGCACCTCGGTATCGGGAACACCGTCATTTTTTTGTGGATAGACTGCGCCTGCTGTAAGACGTTGTGTGTCGTCATATTCAATCTCTCCGGCATCATCCGACATTAGCAGTGAAAACATATAGTTGACGCTGTCGATAATTCCTTCTCTGCTTCTGAAGTTTTTATCCAGGATAATAAGCGCAGGAAAGTGAGGGTCATTTTCGTCATAGATTCTGCTTTTTTCGCAGCGTTTCTTGAATAGTTCGGGTTGTGCGTCACGGAAGCGGTAAATGCTTTGTTTTATATCCCCGACCACAAAAAGATTTTCTTCATTCTTCGAAATAGCCTTGAATATGCTTTCCTGAATATCGTTGGTATCCTGATATTCGTCTATCATTATCTCTTCATAAATCTCGGAAAGCTCGGCGGCATATTCGGTGCGTACATATTCTCCGCCGTCATTTTTTTCGTAAAGAAGATGAAGCATAAGCCTTTCCAGATCATGGAAATCCAAAATACCCTTTTCGCTTTTTGCGGCAAAGAATCTGTTGTCAAATTCTTCCAGCAATCTGTTCAGACATAGTATAACGGGATAGCAATTTTTATTAGTCTTTTTAAATTCCTCTGTGGTAAATATTACGTATTCACTTACATATTCTGAAACTACAGATGCGAAATCATTGAGGTAAGAAACTCCTTTTTTAAGTTCCTGATCCTTTGTTGCTCCATATTTTATTGATATTTTTTTAAACTCGTTTACACTGCCTGCAATACTGTCAATATCAGGTTTGCTTTCCGACAACTGATCCTCAAGGTTTTCGAGAAAATATTCGTAGCTGTCATATGCGTCAAGGCTGTCCCCATAATATTTCTTTTTGGTCAGACTGTATTGTTCTGATATATGACTGCGGTAAAAAAGTGCATTTTTGAATATCATTTTGAGTACGGTCAGAGATTCTTTAAGTTTTTTTATAAGAAACAGTGCTGCGGGACTTTTGTTCAGATCCGCATCAGGGTGGTACTGTGCTATGCAATTTTTCATCCATATTTCGGGGAATGCGTGGGAACTGTATTTATCGTAAGCTGCAAGCAGACAGTTTTCAAGGTCATTGTCAAGCTTTGCATCTGTAAGCGTCATACTGAGGAGCCCGAAGGCTTCGTATTGACTCACAGCCTTTTTATATTCATCACTGTTTTCATCGCCTTCGGGAGGTGTATAGAATTCTTCGATAAGGTCGGACATTATACGTCTTCTCAGCTCATGAAGCTCTGTTTCGCTGCCTATTCTGTAATCCTTGCTTATTCCAAGGCGAAAGAAATTTTCTCTTACTATTCTGCTGCAAAAGCTGTCTATGGTACAAATATCTGATGATGCAAGGAGAAGCTGTTGGCGGCGGTAAAAATTATTTGAAGGTTCTTTTGCTATCAGCTCGTCTATTGCACGTGAGATCCTGGTACGCATTTCCTGCGCGGCTGTATTGGTAAAGGTAAGTATCAGCAGTCTGTCGGCAGGTATACGTTCTTCTGTAAGATGGCGTATGACTCTCTGTACAAGAACTCTTGTTTTTCCCGAACCTGCCGCAGCAGATACAGTTATTGCGCCGCCGGTTGCTTCAATTGCATTTTTTTGTGCCTTAGTAGGCTCAAACCCCTTTGCTGCCGTCATTATCTTCTGCCTCCTTTTTAATAATAAAATTCAGTGCCTGGTTTTTGTCAAAATTAATGAACTCACGCATTTTATCTCCTTCTTCAAAGCGGCATACACTCTTATAGTCGCAGTACCGGCAAGCGTGTTTTTCCGGATAGGCTTCAATGTTTCCCATATAAAGCTCTGTTCCCATGTTTTTAAGGCAGATATCAATATATCTGAATATTGTCTGAAAATCATTTTCGGATATAACACTGCTTCTTGAGCTGAGAACATTTTTACTTGTTTTGGCAGCAGGAATAAACTTTCCCTCAAGATCCTGTTCCATCATTTCAAGTATATCTCTGTTATTGAGGAGAACTCCTCTCATTCTGAAATTATCTTTTTCGGCTTTTTCGGAAATACCGAGATCGTAGCTGCTGCCGGAGTCTGCAACTACTGTTCTTGCAGTTGAGGGGACATACAGAACTCCCGCAGGCAGAAGTACTTTTCCGTCGGAATATTTTTCACCGCTGTTTCTGAGTATTGCAGACAGGTACAGCAGCATCTGTATTTTTATCCCGTTAGCCACATTTGAAAAGCTGAAATCATCATCTCCGGTCTTATAGTCGATTATTCTTAGGTATTGCTGACCGTTGTATTCCGCCGTATCAACCCTATCGACAAAGCCTGTTACGACCAGCTTATCTCCCATAGGCAGTTCTATTTCGTAGGCAGGTATTCCGCTATCATCCTCTGCGCCTATTCTCAGTTCGTAGTCAACCGGACGGAATTTATCCACCTTGAATTGCTCCTGCATCCGTGCAAGGGTTTTGAAAGCATTTCTCTTTATCCTTCCGCAGAGCGCAGAAAAACGGCTGCCCATTTCATTTTCATCTGTTGAAGTCCGTATAAAGGTATCGAGATTGGTCTTGATAATATTTTTAAGGGTATCCTCCTGCATTTGCGAAAACTCTTCTATGCTGTGTTCGCTGAGAGTTTTTTCAAAAATATAGTGCATGACCGTGCCGTACAGACTGCCGTCCATAGCTGCCTTTTTTATGGGATAGGCTTCGAGTCCGTAGCGGCAGAAATATGCAAATTTACAATTTGAAAACTGATCAAGCTTTGTACTTGAAAGACGAAGCGGACTGCCGAAAAGCTTTTTGATCCTTTTTCCGTCACGAAGGGCAAAAGCTTCTTTTTCCGCGCTTCTCGCGATAGCCTTTGTTTTGTCGCCGTATTCTTCCGAGCGGCTGAAATATTCCTTCAGAGTAGGTGCAAAGCCGCTTTGATCACGCCAGGTTTTTGCGCATATATCAAAGCTCTGACGGCTTGTGAAAAATATGCTTTCAACAGGGCTGCTGCCGTTGAGGGGAGAGGCTTTTTCTATAGATGTGCCTTTGAGTATAGTCAGGATTTCATTTTTAATGATGGAAGGCATACAGGCATTTCCTGACAGATCCTGAAGATGCCAGCATATAAAAAGCTTTTCGGAGGGTGCGCAAAGGGTAGTGTAGACATTGAATTTTTCTTTAAGCGAGTTGCCGAAAATGCTGTCATAAAGCGGCAGCCTGTCTTCCTCGGCACATTCCTCACGCAGCAGACGTCTTTCGCTGTCGGTAAAAATTCCCACAGCCGAGGGCTGAGCAGGGAACACACCCTCGTTGCAGCCCAGTGCAAAAACTGCCTTGGGAGATGCACTGCGTATTGTACCTGCAATGCCTGCGGTAACGGAATTGAGTGTCTGAGGTATATCGGAAACGGGGGTTTTTCTGAGATATATTCTGAGAAGTTCAAGATAGGTGCGGCTGTCTGTATTTTTTCCCGACAAAAGCTCATACATTTTATCCAGTACCGACATGAACCTGTCCCATACGGCTGATTCTCTTTCAGCCTGCATTTCATTTCTTTCTTTGCGCACTGATTCAATGTAATTTTTGAAGCCGTATTTTGAGCCGTAATCTTCTATAAGCTGAAATACTGCAAAAGATATCTGTGCCCCGTCGGATGTGTTATTCAATGCTTTGGCAAATTTTTCAAGAGGTTCTACAAGCTTCTGCCTTGTTTCTTCTATAGCTTTCAGATCTTCCTCGCCGTCTTTATGGTGTTCCATACCGTTTACGGGCATTGTAAAGGGTGAAAGCCAGCGTTTTCCTCTTATGCTCCAGATATAAACGTAGTTTTCAAGTTCAAAGGCTTCGTTTTCGGTGATTTTTGTAAAACCGCTTTTTGCAATGCGCAGTATTGCTTCCGTATCATAATTACCGTGTACTGCGTCAAATGCCGAAAGTATCATGCGTATAAAAGCTTTATTGTCAAGACATTCGCTGTCAGAAAGAAAATAGGGGATATTATATTTTGGAAATTCACTGCGTATAACGCTTTTATACATATCGAGATCACGGGCAATTATTTCTATTTCGTTGTATTTGTATCTCTGTTCATGTACAAGACGGAAAATTTCTTTTGCAGTATAATTGATCTCATCATAAAGATCGGCGGCTTCATACATACGAACGGAACCGTCGTTATCTGTTTTTTCAGGTATTTCTCCGTCGCGGTATCCGTAAAATAGATTTTCCTCGGCCGCTTTAAGAGATTGTGAAGCAAAGCGTCTGCCTGTTTCCGACAGGTCATTTACATGACATTCCTTGCCGCATTTTAAAGCAATACGTATTAGTTCTCTGTAGGTTCTTGCAGGTTCGTCGAAAATAGTAGTTTCTGTTGAGGCAGATGCTTTGTCGCAGCATATTGTAATGCAGACGTTCTCGGCCTGTGTGAAGATTCGTTCTATAATTTTAAGTTCCTGAGCAGAGAAGCCGTAGAATGAATCTATGAATACTGTCATACCGCTGAAATAGTCATGCTCACCTAAAAGGTCATAAAGCCTGGTCAGATCATCATCCGGATCTTCGTATGTATTTTCCAGCAAAGCATTATAAGCGGCATATATTCTTGCGCTGTCACGAAGCTTTGATGAAAGTATTCGGCTGTCTACTTTGTTTGCAGCCGAATAAAGCTGCTGTGGGGAGATCATACACATTTTATATTCATTTACTGCCGTAAGCATAGGGTCAACAAGGTCAAGAGTTTTTTTCAGACCTATTTTACCTTTTTTGGCATAAAGCTCCAGTTCACCGCCTTCGGCAGGTGCATTTTCTATTGCCATGTTCATAAGAACAGCTTTTATACCGTCATCTATACGTTTTCCGGAAACGCCTTTATATTTTTCGGTTATATTGCTGCAAAGTCTTCTGAAGCTAAGCACCTCAATGTTTTTGGCTTTTTTATCTCCAAGATCACTTAGCAGCTTCTTTTCATTGTAGAATGAACTCTGCTCGGGCACTACAAGCACTGCCCTTTCTTCTTCTCCAAGTTTTTTTATATGGTTGTACAGCTCAAAGCTTTTACCGCTTCCGCTGCGCCCCGTTATCAGTTCTATCATCTTTATCTCCTTTAACTAATGTCTTTAATAGCTGCTGCCGTAATGTACTGAAAAAGCTCAAAGCATAAAAACTATAAGTCACTATGCTTCGAGCTAAAAGTATAACTGATCACTATTCATTATTCACTATCTTCCGAGAAGTCTTCGCTGAGCTGGTCAAGACTTGCGGCCTTCAGATAAGCGTTAATGAAACCGTCAATATCGCCGTCCATAACAGCGTTGACATTACCTGTTTCAAAGCTTGTTCTGTGATCCTTTACCATTGTGTAGGGCATGAATACATAGGATCTGATCTGAGCACCCCAGGCGATTTCTTTTTGCACACCTTTGATATCTTCGATCTTGTCAAGATGTTCTCTTTCTTTTATTTCAATAAGCTTTGATTTCAGCATTGTCATAGCCACATCTCTGTTCTGATACTGGCTTCTCTCAACCTGACACGCTACGACTATGCCTGTAGGTATATGTGTAAGACGTACAGCGGAGGATGTTTTGTTGACCTTCTGACCGCCTGCGCCGCTGGCACGGTATACGTCCATTTTTATATCTTCGGGTCTGATATCCACCTCAATGGTATTATCTATTTCGGGCATAACCTCAAGTGAAGCGAATGACGTATGTCTTCTTCCCGAAGAGTCAAAGGGGGACACACGCACGAGTCTGTGCACACCGGATTCACTCTTGAGGTAGCCGTAAGCATTTTCGCCTTCTATAAGGAGAACCGCACTTTTGAGACCTGCTTCTTCTCCGTCAAGGTAGTCTACTTCTTTGACTTTGAAGTTATGTCTTTCTGCCCATCGTGTGTACATTCTGTACAGCATCATAGCCCAGTCCTGTGCTTCTGTACCGCCTGCTCCTGCGTGGAAGGTAAGGATAGCGTTTTTGCTGTCATATTCGCCTGTAAGAAGTGTTTGCAGCTTTTGATTTTCGAGGTTGGTTCTTACCTTTTCTACTTCTTCCTTTGCTTCATCAAGCAGGGAAAGATCCTCTTCCTCGTTTGCGAGTTCTACAAGAGCAAGCGCATCGTCATAGGCTTCGGTAAGCGCATCATACTCTGCAACCTTGTTTTTAAGAGCGCCAGTCTTTTGCAGAATTTTCTGTGAATTTTCTACATCATCCCAGAATCCGGGCTGTGATGCCCTTTGCTCAAGCTGTTCTATTTCCATTTTCAGTTTATCAAGCCCCAGTGCATTTGCAAGTTCTTTTATATCGGGGTCCATTCCTTCCAGTTCCAATCTTAATTCTTCAAACTGTATCATAAATACTCTCCGTTCCCTGCGGCAGTGCCGCTGACTTCTTTATTAATTTACTGACATTCCTATTATAGATTATTTTTTCCAAATTGTAAAGCCCGGCGAGCCGCCGGTCCCTAAACGCGGGTATTGCTGCGCTTACGCTCCGCTCTGAACTCGCAGTTCAGGCTTTACTGCCCGCGTATCAGGCAGTTTGAGCGGTTCGTTCCGCTCTGAACTCGCAGTTCAGGCTTTACTGCCCGCGTATCAGGCAGTTTGAGCGGTTCGTTATTATCAATAATGTTTTATATCGCTATAAAATCATTCAAAGCATTATTAAAACTGAGCCGTCAAGCTCTGAGCCCTGAGCTCTTAGCTCTGAGCTGCGAAGCTGCTTTGAACTGCGAAGCTGCTTAAAGCTATAAACTGCGAAACAGTTTATAGAAGCGGGATTCGGATAATGAAGGTGCTGCCTTTATCTTTTTCTGTGACAACAGAGCATTCTCCGCCGTGAAGTTCGGTGATCTGTTTGACTATTGCAAGTCCCAGACCTGACGCGCCGTGACCGTTTCTCATGCGGGAAGTGTAATATCTTTCCCAGATATGTTCAAGCTCGGAATTATCTATACCTTTTCCGTGATCTCCTATTTCAATTATTGCGTGTTTATGTTCTGAGCGGAGAGTAACGCTTATCTTCCTGCTTTCATCAGTATGTCTGAAAGCATTGTCCATAAGATTGTATAGCGCTCTTTCCAGACGGCTTGCACAGCCTGTAACAAATATATTTTCTTTTATATTTTTTTCCACAATAATGTCTTCGGGTCTGTACAGTGTTTCAAAACGGTCTGCCGTTTTTCTTACAGTTTTGCTTAGATCGGTTTTTATCATTTCGGCAGACGCAAGCCGTTTTTCAAGAGCGGCAGGGGAGTCAGCTTGAGTGTTGTCTGAACCGGATGTGCCTAAGGTACGCAGCTCGGAGTATTCAAGTATTTCATTGACAAGGGCAGTAAGTCTGTTTGCTTCTTTGATTATGACGGCGATATCTTCACTGCATTGTTTTTCATCTTCCCATGAAATATCCCTTATCATTTCGGCATAGCCTTTTATCATGGTTACCGGGGTTCTGAGATCGTGAGAAACATTTGCCAGTACTTCCATCTGAAAATCGCCCCAGCGATTAAGCTTGTCATTTGTTTTGTCAAGCGTATCGCTCAGCTCATCAAGCTCCATGCAGAAGCCTTTTTTAAAATCGGAATTGTATTCTTTTTCACCGATTTTTTTAGCTTTTTCCGATAATCTGTCAACGGGTTTCGAAAATCTTCTTGCTATGAACCATGAAAGAACGAAAGCTACAGCAATAGAAAGAGCAGTTACCCATAAAAGCTGGTCTCTGATTATTGAAACAGAAGGACTTATAGTGTCTATGGTTGTACTTACATAAAGCACAGCTTTTTCATTTTCACCATAGTAGTCGATATATGCACAGTAAATATAAAGACCGTCAGTATAACATTCGTCATATTCTTTTTCCGAGTTTTTAAGCTTGACGAGAAAAGTATCGTATATCCCCGGGAGCGAATCATATGTACCTCTTCTTTCGGAAGAACTGTACCTTGCCTCGCTTTCGGGTTTCTGGATATAGGGTTTCTTTTCAGATGGTCTTGACCCTTCAGGTCTTGATCCTTCGGGCTTTGAGTCTTCCGGGTTTTGTTCGTTTTTTGATGCAGGAGAATTTTTATCATCGGGACGGAGCTTTGAATGTATTCCTTTGAATTCGTCAGAGGAATAAAGTACATTGCCGTCCGTATCTGTGACGAAAACAAGAATTGAATTATCGTGAGTCATTTCATCAATTATGTCATTAATGTCTTCACGTGTGCCGTTTTCGGCTATTTTTTCCGCAGCCGATCTTGTATTGTTTATAAGCATCCTGTCATAGAAGTTTTGCAGAAACACAGTCTGCATAAGCCACAATACAGTAAAAATCAGAGCTGTAAATATAATAAAATAGATCCATAGTTTGAATCCGAAAGATTTAGTTCTTATCCTCAAATTTATATCCCGCCCCTCTTATAGTCTGAATACGGTCACGGTATTTTCCCAGCTTATTGCGAAGGAGTTTTATCTGCCAGTCAACTGTTCTGTCCTCACCGAAATAGTCATAACCCCAGACCTCGCTGAGTATCTGATCTCTTGACAGGACAATACCTTTGTTTTTGACAAGATATACAAGAATACCGTATTCCTTTGCGGTAAGATCAGTTTTTTCGCCGTCAACCGTAACAGTATGTCCCGGAAGATCAATGACAAGACCGTCTATTTTTATCGTATCGTTATTTCTGGCCTGTTTTGATTCATTTCTTCTCAGAATAACTTTAATTCTTGCCATTAGTTCTTTAGGCGAAAAAGGTTTTGTAACATAGTCGTCAACTCCGACTTCAAATCCGAAAAGCTTATCGTATTCTGTACCTCTTGCAGACAGCATAAGAACAGGAATATCCTTGAATTCATGGATTTTCCGGCAGGCTGTAAATCCGTCCGTATCGGGCATCATAACGTCCATAACTATTACATCAAAATCCTCTTCACGGCACAGTTCTATTGCCTTGCTCCCGTCATCCACGGATTTAACGTCATATCCTTCTCTTTGTGCATATCTTTTTATAAGCACTGCTATATCCGGCTCATCATCTACTATCAATAATTTTGCCATTTTACACACCAACCTTTATTTTAGCTCAGAGCTAAGAGTTCAGAGCTCAGAGCCTTGTTATCTCTGATTTTATTCGCTGCCGGCGAGACGTCGGTTCCTTAATAACTGCTTTAAGCGAAAAAATCTAAGCTGTCAAGCTTTGCGTTTAATGCTTTTAGCTTATAGCTGCGAAGCCAGATGTTTTATTACCTCGCCCGCCATGATAAGACCTGCGACAGAGGGGACAAAAGCGTTTGAACCGGGAATATCACGTCTGCCGGTATTTTTTGATTCGGAAGAATTTGCGTGTTCTTCAAGGAAGATCTCCTTATCAGAGGGGGATACAGGCTGTTCTTTAGAGTAAACAACTTTAAGGTGTTTTATCCCTCTTTTTTTACACTGCTGACGCATTACACGGGCAAGAGGGCATACGGAAGTTTTATAGATATCTGCAACTTCAAAAGCAGTTGGATCTGTTTTATTGCCGGCCCCCATAGAGCATATTATGGGAACACCCGCGTCCTGAGCAGCCTCAATAAGAGTCAGCTTGCCGGTTACTGTATCAATTGCATCCAGAATATAATCATATACCGAAAAATCAAATTCATCTACAGTTTCGGGAAGTATAAAGGTTTTGAATTTATGTATGATACATTCGGGATTTATGTCATGAAAACGCTGCTGTGCTGCGTCAACCTTGTACATACCAATAGTTTTATGAGTCGCTATTATCTGACGGTTTATATTTGTCAGTGCAACGGTATCGCTGTCTATAAGGTCGATACTGCCTATTCCGCTGCGCACAAGCGCTTCGGCAGCATGACCGCCGACTCCCCCGATACCAAAGACTGCAACCCTTGAATTTTTCAGCTTTTCCATTCCGTCATGACCGAATATGAGTTCTGTACGTGAAAACTGATTTAACATTTTTAACATCCCCCTTTATTTGAGTTAGGAATTAGGAATCAGGGATTCAGACTGTGCAAAAACTCGGTTATATTATCAAAAAAACCCTCCGCTACTCGCCTTTGCCGAGAAATTTTGACACTTATTTTTTCTTAAATTGACAAAGTTTCGCAGGGGTCTTTGGGGAGTTTTGCAGTGCCCTTGAGCCGCCGCAAACTGAATTCCTGATTCCTGATTTCACATTAATAAAAAGAGTGGGTTTGTACCTGAGCGGCACAAACCCGTCGCTTTTTTAGTTATTAAAAGTCAGTCTGAGAGAAAACTAATGTGAGCTGTTATTTGGCAACAGCAGTAAAATATTTTGTTTCTGTAGCGCCTGTGCTGTCTTTTACTATTATTCTTATATCATAAGAACCTGTTGCTGTCGGTCTGAATCTTGCGGATGCAGTTGAAGTGAAAGCATCACCCAAGAGCTTCCAGTTTGTATTTGTGCTTCTCTTGAAGTAGAAGGAATAGGTATATGGAGAAGTTCCTCCGACTGCCTTTCCGATCATGGGGGATAGCAGTACCGAGATTAACGCTTGTTCTTCCAACTACAGATACGTTAGTCAGGGGAAGTTCTGCCACTGCCTGTACAGAGAAGAGTTTTTCAGCTGTATTGCCGTCAGCATCCTTTACTATTACCTTAATGTCAAAGTATGCTTCGGCTGTGGGAGCGAATGCGACGCTTGAATTAGTTCCGAATTCAGTACCGAGAGTCTTCCATGCAGTATTTGTACTTCTCTTGTAATAGTAAGCATAATAGTAGGGAGCAGTACCGCCTTCAACAGAACTGGTGATAGTTACATTAGTACCTGCCGTTACAGTAGTTTTGTTGACAGTGGAATTATTTACAAGTTCATCTGCAATTACTGTTCTGCCGAGCTCATCACCGCAGGTGCTACAATATACAACGCTGTATACCTTGCCGTCATTGCCTGTTTCTGTAACAGCTGCCGAAGGAGTATGACCTGTTGCGGAAATAGCCTCTGTTTTAGTTGCGCCGCACTGTGAGCAGGTGTATGTTCTTACGCCATCGGTCGTACAGTCAGCCTTCTGAGTTACTGTGCCGCTGTTATAGCTGTGGTCATGCCATATATCGTCTGAACCGATAAGTGAAGAATTGTCTGAAGTTATCGACCAGCCGCTGGAGGATGTCATGGACGGGGAAGAGTAAAGCACATAGTTTGCGCTTCTGAGGGCAGTCATATTGAAAACAGTCTGATTGTTGTTTATTACAAGGTTGAGAGTTCCCGATCCGTTCAGGGTAATATCTGCATAGGATTTGCCCTTGATAACAAGAATACTTTTAATGAGCTTTTTGAGGACAGCATATTTTCCGCGAAAGTATGGAGATTTGATCGCGATATAACTTAGAAGTAAGGGTGATGATCATAAAACCATCAGCCGATAACAGAAGTAATAAACGCGAAATACAAAGATTGCAGCGGCGAGCCCGAAGCGGAACGCATTGAAGCTATCCCCGCGTTCAGGGTTCAGTGTCAAGATGTGGCGGCTCGCCGGGCGGATAAATATCCAAAAAGCGGTATCTGATATTATGATAAAACCTGTTATACTGAACAGTTTCTAAGATTATATTAAACTATAAATAATGATCTTGTCAATGCTTTTTGTTGTATTTTGCAGGAAAAATTCAGCTTGCGCTGAATTTTAGCTCAGAGCTAAAAGCTCAAAGCGCAAAGCAGTGGTGACTAAAATTTTATTTTCTAAACGTCTGTTTAATCATGAATAAAGATTTTATAAGTGTGGAAAAAATTGCGTCCCACTAAACAAAGTAGAACGCAAAACCGGATGCAGTGGTTCGCCGTTGTCAACAGAGTATAAGAAAGATATTTTTTGTCAACCCCTGTCGGACTCGAACTAGTGTAAAATCAAACCAAAGTATGCTCGCTGTTTTCATTTCTTCTGACCGATAGTTTTTCTTTTTAAAGAATAAAGAATAAAGAATAAATAAAAAAGAATAAATAATAATACAGAAACGCCCCATAAGACTCTTTCTTATTTATTATTTATTCTCTATTCTTTATTATTTGAGCCCCTCACGTCAGTGAGGGGCGTTTCTGGCGGGCTCGGGATTGCAGAATTAGAACATAGCGTTTGAGCTTTTAGTGCGCTTTCAACAGCGGATAGAGTCAGCGTATTATTATTCCCGGAATAATTTAACATTATAACAATTTCATTTTCATACAAAAAAACTGAATTTAAGAATGTGTCAATAAGGCGTTCACGATAAATATTTTTTTCCATGGCTTCGTTACTCAGGTTACGAAACTGTTTAAGGTAGTATAAAATTTGTTCTTTGCTAAGCAGGGTATGTTCTTTCTGCAAGCTTATTATAAGTGAATTTAACGTCGCAATCTCAGCTTCAAGCTGCTTATATCGATCTTGTAATGCGTCTGATATCAAACCGCCTTCAATTGCTTTTATTATATTGTCTCTTGCTTTTATTGTATTTCTTCTCTGATTTTTAAGGTGATCAATAGCGTCATTATCATCAGCTAACAATATTTTATTCTCGTACTCTACTACTTTATCAGATACATAATTCAAGAATTCATCGTTATGTATAATCTGAATGAGTTTGTCTATCACAAGATCTTCTATCCATTCTTTTTTTACTTGTTTTTTATCGCACTTATGTTTCATCTTCGCTGAACACTGATAGTAGCCGTACTTTTTACCGGATCGAGAAGTTCCGGTTCCGGCTACCATTGTACTACCGCACTTGCCACAGAATAATTTCCCGGTCAGAATATAGCGACCGACTGCATTACCTTTAGCAGCCCTGGGGGCTTGACGATTACGTTTTATTATTCTTTGACATTGCTCAAACACTTCTTGCGAAACAAGTGCGGGAAGTCCACCCTCTATTCGTATTTTGTCCTGATATGTATAAATGCCGAGATATCGTTCACTTTTGATGATTTTTGTTACAGAACCACGTTTGAACGGTCCGCCTGTGGATGTATGGTACCCCATAGAATTAAGTTGATTAATTATATCTACTTCTCTGACTCCCTTGGAATACTGTTCAAACATATATCTTACAGCAGGGGCAGTTTCCGGATCAATTTCGTATGTACCTTCCGGTCCTTTCTTATACCCCAATAGTTTTCGGCCGAGAGTCTGACACTTGAGTGCCGATTCATAATTACCCCTTTTGACGTTCTGGGATAGATTTTCGGAATAATACTCTGCGTAACCTTCCATTACGGATTCCAATATTATTCCTTCTGGACCCTCTGGGATTGATTCTTTCGCATAGAAGAGGCGGATCCCGTTGCGCTTCAGTTTGTATTTATTCATTGCACTATCGTAACGGTTACGGGCAAATCGATCTATTTTCCAACAGATCACGGCGTCAAATATGCCCTTTTCACTGTCACGCATCATATGCTGGAATTGCAGACGCTTCTCGGTCGATGTGCCCGATGTGGCTTTATCTGCATAGATTTTTACAATGATTATATTATTTCTTTCTGCAAATGCTTTGCACTCTCTGACCTGCCCTTCAATGCTCTCTTCACGCTGACCGCTGGAACTGTAGCGGGCGTATATCGCCGCTTTGTACTGGTGTTGTTCGTTTTTCATTCAAATCACTCCTTGCGTTTTTATCGGAGCTGTGCTATAATAAAAGTATCATATGGAGTTATTTTTTGGCATATAACACAGCTCCTGCCCCTGTCGGTATTGGTAGTACCGGCGGGGGCGATTTCTTTTATTCCTCTTTTGTAATGCAAAGTTCGTCAAGCGTAACATTCAGAGCCTTTGCAAGCTTTATGGCATTATCAACCGTACATTTATCTCGTCGCATTATTTCTTCAACTGTTCTTTTTGGCAGTCCGGAAGCGTCTGCAAGCTGTTGTACGGTCATTCCTCTTTCATTTCTTATACGCTGAACATTCATTTATAATCCTTCTTTCCTGCCGATATATTTATTGACACGATGGGCAAAACGTGTTATCATTGATTCAGGTTACAGGACAGCGGCAAGTCCGTCCTGTATCCTTCTTTGTTACTTGAAGCTCTGTTTATTTAAGCAGGGCTTCTATTTTTTCGAGTGCTTCTTGTTTGTCTTTGCTGTCCTTAATGATCTGGATTATTGCTTTGATCATCATTCTTATGGTATCATTCATCTCGTCCATATTTCCTCCTTTCTCACGTCTTGCCCCTTAAACTCGTAAGTTTTGTGTTCCTTACTGTAATTATATTATACCACTAATATTAGTGCTTGTCAATACTTTTTTTAAATCTGTTGATAAAATTTTCCCCGCTCCGGTATGTTTTTATCGGGGCGGGGATTTATTTTTTCCGTTGTCTCAGCTATGAGGGGCGGCAGTTTAAGTTTCTCCAATCATTTCATAAAACACGTTTTCGGGTATTATCTCAATGTCCTGTTCTTTAAGCTTGTATTGTTCGGCTTTTTGTTTACATACATTGTTTCAGAAGATTGTCATTGTTCAGAAGTCTTTCCAAAAGCTGACTTAATACGCTAGCGGAATTTGTTCCAAGTGACTTTGCTTTTTCCATTGACTGAGGTGAAAGACGAACAGGCACGATCAGATCTTGTTTTTCTGCCCTTTTCTGCTCAGCGAGTTTTTTTAGTCTGATAAGTTCCTCTTTGCTGTATGCAGGGCTGTCTTCATCGGAAACAACAGGTCTTTTGTCCATTTCTTCAAGCATTTTTATCTGTTCGGATGTCAACGGCGAATTTACATCAATTTCTTTATGAACAATCATAATACATCTCCCTTTCTTCTTTGGTAGCCTTACGGGCTGAAATTATCCTTATAGTATTGTCGCCTCTTTCGGTATATACAACGGTAACAATACAGGTGATTTGATTTATAATACCAATAGCCAGATATCTATCCTCAAAATCGGAGTGCTTTTCGTCGTAGATATCTATATAGTATCCGTCAAAAACATGACTTGCGGTTTCAAAGTCCATGCCGTGTTTTTTTATATTTATTTGTTCTTTGTTATCATCCCATTCAAAAGTCATTCTTTCACTTCCTAAATTATATCATTTTTCATTACGCATTCATTTGAACAGAATTATTACTTCCTTTTATTTTTCTCGGATTGCTTGCAAGCATCTCCGAATAGTCCAGAAGGTCTTCCTGTCCTTCATCATTGAGCAGTTCATAGTTTTTTATGAGCTGTTCTTTTTTAGTGTCGCTGTTTTCGACTGTGAGAACAGCGGCATTTTTTGTTTCTTCACGTCCTAAAAGGTAGTCAACGGAACAGTTAAGATATTCAGCAATCAAAGCAAAAGTCTCTATGCTTTTAACATCACCCCGACGAATATTAGACATAGTATTTACACCGATTCCCAAATCCGTACACATTTTTTTGCCTGTAAGATGTTTATCTATTAACATCTTTTTTATTCTATCAGCGGTTTCTTGTGCGTTATACATAAAAACACCCCCGTAAATTCGTGCAAATTTTCGTATTGAAATTTGCGGAATACCGTTGAAATTTGCGGAATACCGTGATATAATATAACCATGGTAATCATTAAGTTAATAATAACACAGATCACCAAATAAATCAAGGAGGTTGAAACAATGGCAAAAGGCAGACGCTATAAAAAAGACAGCCACGAAGATAAAATCAAAAAGATCATCTACGTGACTGCGATAGCAGACCTGATAAAGACCATTATAGATTGTGTCACCACCATAATCAATAAGTTCTTCTAAGGTCAAGCCGAAAGGGGAGAGAAATCTCCCCGAGTAGGATTATAACAAATCTGCATTGCTGTTGTCAACATATATTTTTCGGAGGTGTCGGGTATGGATATTGAAATGGTTAATATCGTTCTTGATTTTGTAATCATCGTGTTTGATATTGCACTGATAGTGCTGATAAGAAAGGGGTGGAAAAAATGAATATAGGTGAGAATATCAGATATCTCAGGGAAAAAAACAACCTTACACAAAGGGAGTTTTGCAAACTGATAGGCGTTACTCAGTCTATGGTAGCCCAAATAGAGAGGGGAACAAAAGTTCCGTCAATGCCACTCGGTAAGACTATTGCTGATACTCTTAACTGTGATATATCGGTACTGTATAGTGAAAGTCTGACCGATGCAGTAATTTCAGTATAGTTCACAAAGTCAACAATCAATAGTTGTATTTTTGAAGGTGGGGGGTGAGAGAATGTCATTGGCTGAGAACATCAGGATGTACAGAGAAAAGACAAACCAGAACCAGAAGGAGCTTGCAGAAAAAGTAGGAGTGACACAGCAGGCGATAAGCCTGTTTGAGCAGGGATTGAAAAAAACCAGCTTTGCTTTAGCAATAAGGCTTGCTAAGGCACTCGGAACGACCTGCGAAAAGCTCAGCGGGGAAGATGCGGTAGTGTGAGGGGGGTAAAAAATGAATGCACGAGTAAAAGTGAACATCAAGGAAATTCCGGCTCTCGAAATGGGAATGCTGGTGAAAGCTTTGTTCAATGAAGCAGAGCAGTTTTACAAGGATCCTGAAAATCAAGCGGCGTTTGAAAAATGGCAAGCCGAAAATGGGAAAAATTAGCATAAAGGAAAACAGCGGAGTAAATTTTACCGCTCCGCTGGACACCATCGAGGATTATGCAAGGGCAATAGATCACCTTGAGAGGGAAATGACTGCCCTTGTTAAAAAAAGAGGTAGAAAAAAGAGGACAGATGAAGAGTTCATCCGTCCGATACCAAGGAAGTATTCAGCTGTCTGAGGGGAGTGATAACAATGCAGATAAATGATATGACAGCAGAGCAGAAAAGAGCAATAGTAGATGCCTATATCAGACCGTCACCGGGAAAACTGTCGGCGGTAGTCGGGAGAATAAAGGCTGTGGGTGTTCCGAT
>CACWRT010000100.1 GCA_902763365.1 uncultured Ruminococcus sp. | reverse complement strand
GCGGCTCGCCGGGCTTCGCAGCTCAAAGCTATTAGTTCAAAGTTTAAAGCATGGCATCTCATTTTTCATAGCTGACATTTGTTTTTTGGCATTGAGCGGCTTAAAAAGCCTGATACGCGGTCAGTAAAGCCTGAGCGGCGAGTTCAGAGCGGAGCGTAAGCGCAGCGATACCCGCGTTTAGGGTCCGGCGGCTCGCCGGCGCGTTTAGGGTCCGGCGGCTCGCCGGCGCGTTTAGGGTCCGGCGGCTCGCCGGTTTGGAGATTGTTGAAAAAAGCTTTTATTTATGATATTATATTTGAGGATGTGGGAACCTGCTGTTCAACAGACCAAAATTTTTTATAAATCGGGGAGCATTATGAAGAAACGAACATCCAAACAGATTTTTGTAGAAACTTTTCTGGAGCTGAGCCGTGAACTGCCTATAGACAAAATCACCGTCAAAAAAATAGTTGAGGAAAGCGGCTTGTCGCTGAAAACCTTTTATAACCACTTTCCCGATAAATATTCGCTGATGCTGTATATTGAGCAGATAGAGAGCAACCGACTGCATGAAAAACTGTCAGATGGTGATCTGACCTTTCAGGATTATCTGAGAGAGGGTATAGAATACTATCGGAAAATCAAACATTTTCTCTCAAATGCTTTTGAAAACACGCAGGGTGCTGATTCCTATGCAAAAATGCACACCGAGGAAGCGTGTCGTTCTCTGCTTGATTATATACAAAAGAAGAATGGTCTGACAGAAATACCTGCCGATGTAGTCTTTGCAGAAAGATTTTATGCGAATGGTCTGGCGAGCAGCTTTTTCGACTATAATTTCGGTGAAAACAAGCTGACGGAAAATGAATTTATCCGTTATTGTGTAGAGTGTATTCCTGAGAAACTCAAACCGTATTTACTGTAAAAGTATACGAATTTGCAAATTACTGTAAAAGTATAGTGATATTAAAAATCAACCATTGAAATAATTTTAAAATAACATATAATATATTTAAATATTGTGCACAATATAAATGCACACAACTATATTATTCCAGGAAGATTACACTATGACAAAGATTGAACTGTTAAAAGCATTTGCAAAGGGCTGGTTCGGTAATTCACAGCAGCACTCTATCCATGCGCAGCTTCTGAAGGCTCGCGGACTTAATAAGCTTGGCGACAAGATCATGGCTGAATCAGATGAAGAATGGGAAGAAGCTAAAAAGGTCAATGCAAGACTTATCGAGCTTGGAGAAACGCCTGTTGTTGAGATCGAGCCTTATCCTGTTATCACAGACATAAAGGAAATGCTTGAGTATGACTGCAAGGATGCAGCCGAAGCTTTGCCGATGATGTCAAAATCTCTTGCTATGTTTGATGACGACTATGTTACAAGACATATGATCGAGGAGTTCATCCTTGACGAACAGGAGCACTATAACTGGGTAAAGGGTCATCTCTGCCTGATCGAACAGATCGGCATGGAGAATTATATGATCGAGATGCTGGGCGACTAAAGGAGAAACGATTATGAGTGAAAAAGAACAGATTCTTGAAGCAATGAGAAATGCCGGTGAACCGCTGAACGCAGGTAAGATAGCAGAGCTTACCGGTCTTGACCGCAAGGTCGTTGACAAAACAATGACTGCTATGAAAAAGGATGGCTCGATTGTATCGCCTGTACGCTGCAAGTGGGAGCCCGCTGACAAATAATAAACTGACCGGCATACCTTTTTTAATAAGATATGTCGGTCGTTTTGTAAAATAACGAAAAGGGATATCAGAATATGAAAATACTGTTTAATGATGGACATACAGGAGAATGTCCGGCTGAAAAAGAGGTTGAAGTGCTGCGCCATTCGGCAGCGCATATTATGGCTCAGGCTGTAAAAAGATTATATCCGCAGGCGCATTTCGGTTATGGCCCTGCCACAGAAAAGGGCTTTCATTATGACATTGACTTCGGAGAAACTGTTATAACTGACGAAGCTTTGGCAGATATTGAAAAAGAAATGCGGAAGATCGTAAAGGAAAATCTGCCGTTTCATGTATTTGAGCTTCCGAGAGAAGAAGCTGTCAAACTGATGCAGGAGCGCGGCGAACATTATAAGGCGGAGCATATAGGCGATCTGCCCGATGATGCAAGGATCACCTTCTATCAGCAGGGCGACTATATTGATATGTGCGTTGGACCCCATCTCACATATACAAAGGCACTAAAGGCATTCAAGCTCACCGCTGTTTCGGGCGCATACTGGAAAAACGATCAGAAAAATAAAATGCTTACAAGACTTAACGGTGTTGCCTTCCGTACACAGGAAGATCTTGACTCCTATGAAACACAGGTTCGTGAAGCAAAAGCCAGAGATCACCGAAAAATCGGCAGAGAAATGAAACTGTTCATGACAGATGACCTGATCGGAAAGGGACTGCCCATGTTCCTGCCGAAGGGCTATACCGTCTGGCAGGAGCTTGAGAACTATATCAAGGAAAAGGAGCGTATTCTTGGCTATCAGCACGTTCTGACTCCATGCGTCGGAACAGTGGGGCTTTATCAGACCAGCGGTCATTGGGAGCATTACCGTGAAAATATGTTCCCCGTTATGGCAATGCTGTAAACCTAAGATTGTTGATATATTTGTCATCCTGAGCGCAGCTAAGAAGCTTTACCACAGCTCAGAATGACATGATGGGGAAAGTCTGAATGTGTAACATTGCACATTACACATTGTACTCAGAATGACAGGCTTTTCGTTAAGTTGACAGTATTGCCCCGTTATGGAAGTGGATCAGGAACAGTTTGTTCTTCGTCCCATGAACTGTCCGCACCACATGATGATCTATTCCAATCAGCCCCATTCCTATCGTGATCTTCCTATCCGTATCGGCGAGATAGCGCATGACTTCCGTTTTGAACCCAGCGGCACTCTGAAGGGCATAGAAAGAGGTCGTCATTTCTGCCAGAATGATGCTCATCTGTTTGTAACTCCCGAGCAGATCAAGGACGAAGTAAGCAGCGTTGTCGATCTGATATTTGATGTTTATAAGGACTTCGGAATAGAAAATTATCGCTGTGTCCTGTCGCTGCGTGACCCGGAGGATAAAGTAAAATATCATCAGGACGACGCTATGTGGGAGCGCGCAGAAAACGCTTTGCGGGAAGTGCTGACAGAACTCAATATATCCTTTACCGAGGAAATCGGTGAGGCCGCTTTTTACGGACCGAAGCTGGATGTCAACGTTCAGCCTGCTGTGGGAGCAGAATATACACTGTCTACCTGTCAGCTTGATTTTTGCCTGCCGGCAAAATTTGATCTGACATATATCGACAGGGACGGAACAGAGAAAACCCCTGTAGTACTTCACAGAGCTATTCTCGGAAGTCTTGACCGTTTTATGGCATATCTGATCGAGGAAACAAAGGGTATATTCCCTCTATGGCTTGCCCCTGTACAGGTCAAGGTTCTGCCTGTTTCGGAAAAGAGCAACGAGTATGCCGGGAAGGTGTGGAAGGAACTGAAAAATTCCGGTATTCGCGCAGAACTGGATGACCGTAATGAAAAGATCGGTTACAAGATACGCAGCGCGCGACAGGATGACAAAGTTCCCTACATGATAATTGTGGGTGAAAAAGAAGTATCCGAAGGTACTATATCGGTCAGGGTTCGTGCAACTGACCGCACACACAATGATACATTGCCTGAGTTTATACAGACACTAAAAGAACAGATCAAAAACCGTAATTAACAGATAAACATATCAGAAAGGATTGACAGAGTTATGAATAAATCATTTTTAGCATTTATCGGAGGAATTTGCACAGGTGTATTTCTTATTATGCTTTATCTCCATCGTAATGTTATTAGAGCAGCAATAACAGGAGATGAGATGCCAAAGGCGCCGGAATGCTGCCCTGCTTACAAGCCCGAAGATGATGACGAATAACCATATAAAAGCAGAAGTACAGTAATCCCGAAAGAGATGATGAATATGAATGAAGCATTTGATTTACAAGCCTATCTGACTAAGTGTGTTGAGCAGCTGATGGCTGATATTCTGAAAGCAACCTTCAGAAATTCCAAGGAAAGTGCCTATATGGCGCGATTTGCTCTTGCGGCGCGGGCTGCGTCAGAAAAAAGAGAACGCGCCGAGGCAAACGGAGAACATATCCCTACTTTTCTGATCGCCAGTATCACAAGTCAGTGCAATCTTCACTGTGCCGGCTGCTACTCAAGGTGTAATCATGCCACGGTTGACGGTGAACCCGTCAGACAGCTTACAGGGGCAGAATGGTCAAAGGTATTTGACGAAGCAGAGGAACTGGGAGTGAGCTTTATTCTTCTGGCGGGAGGAGAACCCATGCTGCGCCGTGATGTGATGGAAGCGGCAGGCAAGAAACAAAACATCCTCTTCCCTATCTTTACTAACGGCACGTTTATTGACAAAGAATACTTTGATCTTCTCGACCGCTGCCGTAATCTTGTTCCTGTTCTGAGTATTGAGGGAGAAAAGGAAACCACCGATGCAAGACGTGGAACGGGCATATATGACAAGCTTGTTGACAACATGAACGAATTGCAGCGGCGAGGACTGATATTCGGAGCGTCTGTAACTGTGACAGCGCAGAATATAAGAGAAGTATCCTCTGACGAGTTTCTGGGCAAGCTTTCCGACAAGGGCTGCAAGGCAGTAATATTTGTAGAGTATGTTCCCGTAACTGATGACAGTATTGAATTGGCGCCCGGTGATGAGGAACGAGAATATCTCAAGAGCAGGATCGACCTTCTTAGAAAAGAACGCACCGAAATGGTATATATCTCCTTCCCCGGAGATGAAAAAGACACAGGAGGCTGTGTGGCAGCAGGACGGGGCTTCTTTCATATCAATTCCCATGGCGAAGCAGAGCCGTGCCCGTTTTCACCATACTCTGATATCAATGTACGGGACACTTCCCTCAGACAGGCAATCAATTCCGCACTGTTCAGGGAACTGCGTGACGGCGGGTACCTTCTTGAAGATCATATCGGCGGCTGTACACTATATGAAAAACGCCATCAGGTAGAAAAGATCATAGCCGAAGCTAAGGCTCGGGAGAGTACCGGATAAGGAGGATATTTATGAATATTGCGGTAAGATATTATTCCAAATCAGGAAATACAAAGGCTGTTGCAGATGCTGTTGCCGAAGCGGTAGGAGTAAAGGCAGTATCAGTAGATGCTGCGCAGGCAAATATAAAAGAACCCGTCGATCTGCCGTTTATCGGCGGCGCTTTATATGCTTACGGTCTTGATAAGCATTTGAGAGAGTATCTGAAAGCACTGAAAAAAGATAATGTCAGAAAAGCTGTTGTATTCTCTACATCATGGCTTTCAAAACATTCTGTTGACCTGATAAAGAATGGTTTAAAGGAAGCAGGGATCCCGGTTGAAGAAGAATTCTTTTATGTAAAGAATAAACCGAATGATGATCAGAAAAAACAGGCAGCAGACTTTGCGAGGAAATTTATATAATGACAAACGAAACTATATCAGATAAGTACAGCTCTATACGCCTGAAAAATCAGCTTTGTTTTCCGCTTTACGCTTGTGCAAAGGAGATCGTGCGTCTCTATCGCAAGCCTCTTGAAAAACTGGGGCTGACCTATACTCAGTATGTCGTAATGATGGTTTTCTGGGAATACGGTGGAATGACGGAAAAGGAACTGGGCGGGATCGTACATCTTGATTCGGGCACGCTTGCTCCGCTTCTCAAACGCCTGGAAAAACAGGGCTTAGTAACACGGAAACGCCCCGAGGGCAATGAAAACAGGCTTTATATCTCCCTTACCGAGCAGGGCGATAAGCTGAAGGAAGAAGCGCTCCATGTTCCGGAGGAAATGTCAGGGTGTATCCGTTTGTCGGGTGAGGAATTGTTTGTATTAAAAAAATTGCTTGATAAAGCACTTTTGAATATGGATGAAAATGTAAAGGAGACTTTGTTATGATTATCAAAGCAGTAAAATTCAGAAAAGATGGTTTTTATTCACAGCCCTTTGTTTTTGGCGGTGAGGAAGGTACGGATAAGTTCGACCCCAATATCCGTTATCGCGGCAGCCTGCAAAATTATTTAATTGACACAGGTGACGAAGTGATACTTGTGGATACGGGACTTCCCGCAGGCACACCGGAGGAAGCTCCTGACGAAAATAGTATTCTGTACACAGGCAAAGATATTTGCAGCTATATGGAAGCTCTTGCAAACCTCGGCTACAAGCCCGAACAGGTAACTAAGATACTTCTCACACACAAGCACAACGACCACTCCGGCGAATTGAAATCCTTCCCGAATGCCGAGATTTTTGTCAACGAGGAAGAGCTCGGTGCGGCTGAACTACAGGGCATCCCGGATATTGTGCCCGTGAAATTTACTGACGGCGCATACTATAACTTCCCCGAAAGCCGGAAGATTGCTGAGGGTATTTATTTCATCAAAGCAAAGGGACATACCAACGGAAACAGCATTATTATTGTGGAGTCGGACGGACTGTTCTATATGCTCCACGGAGATATCACTTATGTTGACGAGGCACTGTACGAAAACAAGCTTTCTGTTGTATTCGATGATGCAGCTGCCGCCCGTGAAACATTGGACAGGGTACGTGAATTTGTACGCAATCATCCCACAGTGTATTGCGGTACTCATACACCCCAGGGCTATGAAAATCTTGAAGCAAAACGTGTGATAGACTTGGATGATCCTGTTCCGACTGTGCTTGCAGAAGTCGATTTTTCCGAAAGCAAAGCCACCGGAATTTATGTCTGTTCCATCTGCGGCTACGTATATGACCCGGCAGAGCATGACGGAGAAGCTTTTGAAGATCTGCCTGATGACTGGAAATGCCCGAGATGCAAGCAGCCAAAGGAGAAATTCAACAAGGCATAAAGGTCATTGAGCTTGCAAGACGATAGATCCGGAAGAAACCGGATACACCGCCGTAGCAGCTGTTATACGGGTGTTTTCGTTTCCGGTATAGGCGCTGTTTATGGATGGCAGTGGCTGCCTGTTAGCATAGGGTATTTAGGTATCATTTTTGTTATGTTCAGCGGCGCAAGACGACTTGAGATCCGGCAGAACAAAAATTATGGCAACGACCCGGTCTATCAGAAATACGTCAAGACAGTTCCCATTCTTATACCGTTTATTCCTCTTTACAGTGTTGAAAAATACAAATGGCTGGTAGGCTGACACTGATATACTTTTTAGATTTATTGTGCAATTCGCGATATAAAGAAAAAATGACGGCTGTTTAGCGGTTGAAATGGAACTTGCAGGTATACAGGCAGTTTGCTTCCGATAATAGCCCGATACAAAAACTCCACCGTACCCGAAAATCGGACAAACGGTGGAGTTTGTTTATTTTATCAAATCCTCAGATAAAATTCGTAAATTTCTTTGCTTCATATTCCGGAGGACAGACATTGTTCTTTTTGCCGGTTTCAATAGATTTAAGCACCCACGCCATATTTTGTCCGAGAGTACGCATAGTCTGCAAACCTTCTTCGTCCTTTCGCACATCATCAGGAGTAAAACCGTGAACCTGGTTCCAATACTGTGAGCCGACCACGATCATATTTTCCATCAGATAATACTGATTGAGCCTTTCAAATGCCGATGTAGCACCGCCTCTGCGGCAGGATACAACCGATGCCGCTAACTTTCCGGCGAATTTTTCATCGGGAACGCTGAAAAACAATCTGTCCATAAATGAAGTGAGTCTTCCTGTCGGACCGCCGTAATATACAGGAGAACCGAAAACAAAGCCATCATACTCGTCGATCCTGCTGCCGATCTCATTGACCTGATCGTTAAAAACACATTTTCCCTTTGTATTACATTGGAAACAGGCAATACAGTCCGGCATAGGCTTTTTACCAAGCCACAGGATCTCAGCTTCTACTCCGTTTTTTTGTAATGTATCTGCTATCTCCCCCAGTGCCGTTGCTGTGCAGCCGTGTTCATTGGGACTGCCGTTTACTAACAAAACTTTTGCCATAGTGATTGTCCTCCTTATCGGTAAATTTTACTGAATATTATAATGGCCTGCTGCTACTTTCAAACGGATCGGAAAGATCAAAATAACATCATACAAAAGTGCAGCACGGGCATTATTCTTGTTTTTATGCTTATTTCATTTGATTGATAAATCAGAATTTGTTAATCTATCCGGTTCTTTATTTCTTCCTTGACTCTATCCAATTTGCTACAGGTCAGAAGCGGAATCAATTCGTTAATCTCATCAATACGTTTGTCCCACCATTTGAAACGAAGCAGGAGTTCAATCAGCTCATCATCGAAGCGTTTTCTCAAAGTTTTTGCCGGATTTCCGACAACGATCGAATAAGGATCCACGTTGCTGCCGACAACGCTGTTTGCTCCAATGATTGTTCCGTTGCCAATATGAACGCCGGGTAAAATGGTAGCGTTTTGTCCAATCCATACATCATTTCCGATAATAGTATCACCCTTTAATGGCAAATCTTCTCGTGCGGGCGGCTCCATATCCCAGCCTTCCAGTGTATAGAACGGAAAAGTTGATACGGCATTCATCTGATGGTTTGCTCCGTTCATAACAAATTCAACACCCGATGCTATCTGACAAAACTTGCCGATAATTAACTTATCCCCATTCCAATCATATAGGTGAGTAACGTGACTTTCAAAATCCGAATCAGCGATATAGGAAAAGTCACCGACAATGATGTTGGGATTCTTGATTGTCGGTTTGATATATATTTCATTTTTATAATCTTTGATTGGGTGAATGACATTTGGATTTGGTGTTTTTCCGTTTTTCATTTGATTACTCCTAAATTCCGATTTATCCTACAATGATTATATCAAAAATTCTTCCCAATGTCCACAAAAAACTACGGCCGGCCAGCGTGACGCTGGACCCTAAAACGCGGGGTTCGCCCGGCGAGCCGCCGGTCCCGTAACGCGGGGTACGCTGCGCTTACGTTCCGCTCCGGGCTCATCGCTGCAACCTTTACTTGTCGCGGTTGTTACTTTTGTATCGGCTGATACTATATGTTCCCCACTCAAAGTTATTGAAGAGTTTAATTGTCCCAAAATTATTTTACACTAACCAAAAATCAACAGCAGCAAGCTTCGGACAATAACTGTTCGATCCTGCTGCTGTTTTTGTTATATGCTATGTGCCAATACTCTGATATAAAAGTTGCACCGATGCTGTAATTACATACTGTATTGCTATCACGAAAGGTGGTTGTTGTCTATCCCCACCCACTCCAGCGCAGCCCTTGTATCCCGAATAAGCCACCGCAAAAATCCATCAGCAGCCTGATCTATAGTCGGCAGTGCTGCACCGTAAAACCAACGATATACAGACTGCTTTGATTTCTAGTCCAGTTCTTTTCGGATATCGTCGATAGTTATGCTTTTCTCAGCAAAAAGCTCCTTCATGTGTGCCCCCTTTTCTGTATGCAAAAACGGTTGGAACACAACGATTTTCGTTGAATTCCAACCGTTAATTACTCTATTAAGGTTTGATGCTCAGATATTCAGCAGGAACAAAATCGGCAAGAATAACCTTTTCATATCCGCTGCTGTAAAAAACTACTCCGTCTGCATATGCCCTCTTTGCATCAACCACAAGTATTACAGGTTTTTTATCTCTTCGCTTACCTACACGAACAGCAGTATCGGTATCAGTAGAAAGATGTACATACTGCCTGCTCATCGGCTTCAAGCCACTATCCATGATAAAATCATAAGCCTTGTGAGAAGTGCCGTGATACAGAATATCGGGTGGTACGACTGTCTCTTTTCTGATGTGTGAGGGTACGGTATGACCGTACAAAGCCCGTATTTTTCCATCCTTCAATTCATGACGTTTCTTTTCAGATATTTCGATGACATGATGGATGTCGTCCTCTGTGATTGTTTCTTTGTACTCTCCGCTTTCATTAAGAGCATGAATCAGTTGTTCTACAGGGACAAAGCCTTCTTCATCAAGCTCCAGTTCATACTCCCACGGAGCGTGCCGAAGTGCATAGGATATTTCCTTGCTTAGTTTTGTGTATTCCATTTATGATTTCTCCTTTCTCAGCTGTTCAACAGCTTTTATTAATTCCGGATCAGTTTCTGTCGTGTAACTATCATCTGACCATAAGTTTTTCTTTATTCCTGCATTTTCAAGCAACCCATATGATACATCTCAAAAAGACCATCTTCAAAACGCCTACGGTCAAGAGCCGGCGTAACGCCGCACCCTAAAACGCAGGGGTCGCTCCGCTGTGCATACGCTCTGAACTCATCGCTTGCAGCTTTTATTAGTCGCAGTTATTACTTATATTATCGACTGTTATTTTTATGTTGCTCGCTCAAAATTATTGAAGAGTTTAATTGTCCCATAATTATTTTACACCAACCTGTCAATGCGTTTTTGTGGGCTGCCGCCATACTTATTGCAGCAATCAGGCAAAATCAGGAATGAACCCGAAAGCGCTTCAATATCTGATGGGACACAGCGACATCGGCGTTACCATGAATGTTTATACGCACCTCGGACTTGAGGATGCGGCAGACGAGCTAAAGAGGATAGAAGCCACCGCTTGCAAGGAAGGAAATAGAGAAAAATCCGGACACATAGCCGGAGCAGCAATTATTCAGATCAGTTTAATACTATGTTATCGTTGCCTCGCCTTTGTGTGGGGCTTTTTTCTTTTGTAAAAATGCGAAAAAGGGTAGCCGTGGGCGGGGCGGGTGTGGTATAATTATTTTAAAAATAGAGATGGAAGTGATGTCTGTTGAAAAAAAGAAAGATGTATTATTCTACCACGCATTTAATTATGTTGAGTTTTCTGATAGTCATCATTTTAGGCAGCATTTTACTATCATTGCCTATAAGCTCAGCAAGAGGAGATCCTGTTGAATATATAGATGCTTTATTCACAGCGACGACTTCCGTATGCGTAACCGGTCTTGTTACCTTGCCTACTGTCACGACATGGAGTATATTTGGTCAAGTCGTTATTCTGGTATTGATACAAATCGGAGGACTTGGAATTGTTACGATTGTTTCAGCCATAATGATAGGTATGAACCGGAGATTAGGACTGAAAAGCAGAATACTTCTACAGGATGCTTTCAATCTTAACTCAATTTCCGGGGTTGTAGTTTTTCTTAAAAAGGTTGTTATAGGAACATTTTTGGTTGAAGGAATCGGGGCACTGTTATATATGACCGTTTTTATTCCCCGATACGGAGTCCGGGGAATATGGATATCCGTATTCAATTCGATCTCTGCGTTCTGTAATGCCGGAATAGATGTAATGTCGGAAAACAGTCTCTGCGAGTATGCTACAAACCCTATGATAAATATTACTACAAGCATGCTGGTAATATTGGGCGGCATAGGCTATGTTGTATGGTGGGATGTGATTCGTGTTGCAAAAAACTTTCGCAGCCTTAAGCTGAAATGCTTTAGTCGCCTTTTTCTCCATAGTAAGATCGCCTTGTCTGCTACAGGAATACTTTTGCTTGCAGGAGCAGTATTATTTTTTGTTTTTGAATATAATAATCCTCTCACACTGAAAGATTATTCACTGTTTGACAAGATTCAGATAGCAGTGTTTCAATCTATGACCACAAGAACAGCCGGTTTTGCATCGATTCCGCAAGAAAATCTGACTAATGCTTCTTCCGTAGTTTCACTTATGCTGATGTTCATAGGCGGTTCGCCGGTCGGAACAGCCGGAGGAGTAAAGACCGTTACCTTTGTTGTTGTTATCTTTGCGGCTCTGAGTGCCATTAAAAATGAAGATGAGGTAAAAATGTTCAGCAGAGGTATTGAAAAAACAGCTATAAGCAAGGCTGCTGCTGTGATTACTGTATCCTTTATGATCATGTTTATTTCAACTGTGCTTCTGTCCGCCGTATCAGATGCAAATATACTTGACATTGCTTATGAAACCGTAAGTGCAACAGCTACAGTGGGACTAACAAGAAACTTTACGCCTTCCCTGAATATATGGGGTAAGATTATCATTATTACTACTATGTATCTTGGCAGAGTTGGCCCCATTTCACTGCTGATTGCCTTTAACCTCAAAATGAAAAAGAAGAACATCATTACTGTTCCTGTTGAGCAAATCAGTATTGGATGACTAAAACGAAAGGAAACTATTATGAATAACAAAAAAAATTATGCTGTTTTCGGTCTTGGAAGATATGGCAGTGCTGTCGCAAAGGAACTCTGTGCCAACGGTGCGGAGGTTCTGGCGGTAGATATCAATGGTGAATTAGTTAATAATGCCGCTGAGAATATCCCATATTGCAAATGTGCGGATGTAACAGACGCTGAAACCATACGGCAGCTTGGAATTTCAAATTTTGATGTTGTGATTATATCAATGGCGACAAATCTTGAAGCAAGCGTTATGGCAACAATGCTATGTAAGGAAGCTGGAGTGGAATCCGTTATAGCCAAATGTTCAAGTGAAATGAATTGCAGGATTCTTAAAAAGGTTGGTGCAGATCGTGTTATCTTTCCAGAAAAAGAATCCGGCATACGTCTTGCAAAAGATCTCATTAGTTCAGGATTTGTAGACATATTGGATCTGTCTGATGATGCTTCAATGGTTGAGCTGGAAATAAAAAATGAATGGATAAATAAAAGCCTTAAGGAATTAAACTTAAGAAAAAAATATTCAATCAACATTGTTGCCGTAATTGAAAATGATAGAATAGATGTAAATATTGATCCTGAAAAGCCATTGCGAAAGGAAATGAGTTTGATCGCTATAGCGGATAAAGCAGGACTTGCTAAATTAAGATAGATCAGAATTGGTATACAACTATCCCAGCCTCGCATAGCGGGGCTTTTTCTTATTTAGTGTCTGCTTTTTTCTATCCCAAAATCGAAAAAGCCTGATAAACAGTAACCGCCCAATAAACCAGCGATAGAGCACAAAGAAAAAGAGGCCTGAAACAGACCTCTCAAATAGCGATAAGTTTTCAATATGGCAGCACCGGAAC
>CACWRT010000099.1 GCA_902763365.1 uncultured Ruminococcus sp. | reverse complement strand
TATATATTATAGAGAATACAGCACAAAAAACTTTTTTATTTTGAAACTCCCTATTTCCCCTACCCCCCAAGTGAAGCAGCATTTGTGACTAAGTTTAAAATCCTCACTTTCACTATTCACTATTCATTATTCACTAAATACTATTCTCCTGCAAAAAGATGCTATTTCGTCTTTCCTGGGCTCAACATCCTCTTTATATTCTACAGAACACAGACCAAGTCTGCCGCAGCAATTGATCTCAAGATGACCGTAAAAATGCTCAATACTTTGAATGATCCTTTCACACTCAGCCATTCCGGGACCTGTTCTTAATGCTATACAGTATCCTTTTTTTCCTTTTCTCACAGTCAGATGTGGTTCATGTGTATTGCACCATGGAGTACATCGGTCTATGAATGCCTTGAATTGTCCCGGAATATCCGCCCAATATGAAGGGGAAACGCATACTATAATATCAGACTTATCAAATTCACTCAATATAAGAGGAATATCGTCATTCATAACACATTCGGCTGTTTTGTGACAGCTTCTGCAGCCTTTGCAAAATCCGAATTTATAATCATCTATACAGATACATTTTGTTTCATATTTTTCGGAAAGATTTTCGCATACAAGCCTTGCTATTTCTGCGGTAGCTCCCGTTTTAACGGGACTGCAATTTATTATCAGCGCATTCATTTTCGGGTCATCTCCGTAGTTTTTTCAGCTTATAACCGTCAGTTCTTTGGGAAGTGTGCATAGGTTTATATAACCGTCCGAGGTCACCACAACAGTATCCTCTATCCTTACGCCGAACTCGCCTGCAAGATATATTCCGGGTTCTACTGTAATAACCATACCGCTCTGGAGTATAGTATCATTTCCCGAAGATACTGTAGGCAGCTCATGTATATCAAGACCTACGCCATGTCCTGTTGAATGGCCGAAGCAGCCCTCAAATCCTGCCTGATATATATAATCTCTTGCAGCCTTATCCACATCACCGGCGGCAATACCTGCCCTTACAGTATCAAGTCCCAGCTGCTGAGCTTCATACACTGTTTTATAGACTCTTTTCTGCTTTTCGGTAACATCCCCGAAGGCATATGTTCTCGTCATATCGCTGTGATATCCTTTATATAGTGCACCGATATCAAAAGTAATGAAATCGCCTTTTCTGATCCTATTTTCACCGGGGACACCATGGGGCATGGATGTATTTGCTCCTGCGATGGTTATCAGGTCAAAAGAAATGTCCTCAGCTCCCAGTTTTTTTATCCTGTACTCAAGCTCCAGTGCAATATCTCTCTCCATCACGCCTTCCTTAACAAGCGGAAGAGTTTCCTCAAGTGCGCGTTCGGTGATCCTCTGAGCCTGCATTATTTTTTCGACCTCGGAAGAGGTTTTTACTATTCTGAGTTTGCCGACTGCTTCATCAAGCTTTTCGTTTTTTACAACAGCGGCAGGCTCAAGCATTTTTTCTATCCTTGCTGCTTCATTGAGGTTAAAACCCGAGCCTTCCAACGCTACAGTTCTGATATTGTTTTCACTAATAATAGTGCCCAGGGTTTCGGAAAGCTTTCTGAACTCCAGAACGTTTACGTCCTTTACTTCACGGCGTGCGGCTTCGGTATATCTGAAATCAGTCAGCAGCCATGCCTGTGATCTTGTCACAAAGAGGTAACCGGCATCCGATGCAAAGCCCGTGAAGTATCTTCTGTTTGTTTCTGATGATATAAGTGCTGCGTCTGTTCCTTCGGGCATCATAGCCGCTAAAAGTTCCAGAGATGTATTCATGCTGCGTTTCTCCTTTCAACAGCCTTACTATGTTAATAAAAAAGGATATTCCTCCGACCACAGCCATCACGACCGCCGCTAAAGAAATATCCTTCCATTAATGTACAATATAGATTATTTGTACTTACGCTTACGAGCAGCTTCGGATTTCTTCTTTCTCTTTACAGAAGGCTTCTCGTAGGCCTCTCTCTTACGAACCTCAGCGATAACGCCGGCTCTTGCGCAAGACTTCTTAAATCTTCTGAGCGCACTCTCGAGAGACTCATTGTCTTTAATTCTGATCTCTGCCATTTATCTTCCCTCCCATCCGCCATAAGGCAGGGGTTTGTGTCATTACGATACCCTAACATTATACATTATCCCCTATATCTTTGTCAACACCAAAAACATATAAATTTCCACATATTTATATAGTTATATTGTACAAGGTTTATCGAAGATCAGAACTTTTTCTTGATAAATATTCGATGATTTGAAACAGATATATTTTCTATTCCGCCATGATAAGTTCTGAGCGGAACACTTATTATCAACATTTCTGATTATTTTACCGTCGCTGTAACAGTCTTTGTTACTGTTTTTCCTGTACTGTCTTTGACAACTATTTTTATGTTGTAAGAACCGGCAGCTGTAGGTTTCAATCTTGCACTTGCGGTTGAGCTAAATTCTTTACCGAGAACATTCCATTTATTATTATATGAACGTTTGAAATAAAAAGCGTAGGTAAAAGGACCTTTTCCCCCGACTGCTTTTCCGATCATGGGAATAGCTGTACCCAATTTAACCTCAGTACGTGATACAACAGATACATTTGTCAGAGCGAGTGTTTTAACTGCTTTAACAGTGAACAGTTTTTCTACGGTTGCAGATTTATTATCCTTCACTATTACTTTAACATCATATGTTGCTTCTGTGGTAGGTGAAAATGCAACGCTTGAATCAGTTCCGAACTCCGTACCAAGCAAATTCCACTTTGTGTTTGTGCTTCTCTTGTAATAGTACGCAAATTTATAGCCGCCTGCTCCGCTGTTTGCCGAACCTGCAATACGAACTTTATCACCCACCTGTACTATATCACTGTTTATAACAGATGTATTTTTAAGAGTTGAATTTATCACACTTACTTTACAAGATGCTGTTTTCCCGTTTGCAGTTTTTGCAGTAATGGTTGCTGTTCCTGCGGCTTTGGCTGTTACTTTGCCGTTTGATACTGCCGCAACACCGCTGTTGCTTGTTGTCCATGTTATGGTTTTGTTAGTGGCATTTGACGGGTATACGGTTGCTTTAAGAGTTGCTGTTTCGCCTTTATTTAATGTCAATGATGTTTTATTTAGTGATACGGAGAAAACAGCGATATTTGAAGAATTGTCAATTACTTTTAGTGAATAGTCCATTGTTGACAAATAGTAATCTTCAACTCTAATATAGTAAGTTCCTTTATTCAATGCTATTTTATCTGTTGTAATACTTTTCTGATTTCCTTTTATATTTTGACTGAATACTGTTTTGCTTGTATCTGACTCACTGTATATTTTGACATACCAATACGATGAACTTGAATCTATAAAGTCATGCCGGTTTATTTTTTCACTTTCTTCATCGTCAATACATTTAGTTGAGATAAACGAATGTATACATTTTGTAATAAAAAGAATACAATACTGTAACAAAGTGTACCAATTTTTTATATATTATTGATTTTGAAATATTATTTGTGTATAATAGATTATTATTGATTATTTAACTGACGGGGGGATCATTTTATGCTGCTTGCAATAATTTCCGCCGCGGCTTGTCTTGCGGCTACTACAATAATGTACAGCCCGAAAATGAGAAGTTTCCGTTACTACAGACCTGTAGCACTTTTCTTCCTGTTTGAAGGCATATGGATGCTTGCCGATTACGCTTTTGAACAGATTTTCCCCGGTAATGTTTTTATGCTCATGATCCATTATATCGGTATTATTCTTATAATCCTCTATTTTATACTGAGCATACTCTTCCTTTCCAATAAAAACAAAAAAGGCCGAAAATAGTTTCCGATCAAAGTTTTTTCAAGAGGAGAATTATCATGGGGTACGTTTATTCAGTGCTATGGCTTATCATAGCTGTAATGTTATTTTTCAGATTCAAAAAAGAGAATAAAGCAGTTATACTTTTATCCTGTTATTTTGTATTCCTGAGCGTATGGTGGTTCCTTGATCAGTATGTTCACGGGCTTGATCTTATGGACGGTGTATATGTTTGGATACTGAGGTTCGTTTCTGCTCTCGTCTTAGGTATATGTGTTATCATATATATAAGAGAAAGAAAAAAAGACTGCGAGCCTGAAGAAATGACTTCCGGAAGCTCCACAGAGCTCAGCCGGCAGTAAAGCTGTAAAAAATCCAATCAGTAATTGACCGCATCTCTTTTCTGACAGAGATGCGGTCAATTATATATCAGTTTTTACTGAAATCCGTCAGCACAAGCCCTTTATTATGTTCAAGCGCCCATGTTATATTCCATTCACTTGTAAACAGGAGAAGGTGTTTACCTTTAAGATCCTGTATTCTCTTCGTATCTGTAGTAAGGTTAAGAGTCTTGGGATCAATATCATCATTATCTATCCAGCGTATAAGCTCATATGACATATGCTCAAGCACTATATCAACGTTATACTCATTATTAAGACGATATTCAAGCACCTCAAACTGCAATACACCTACTACTCCCACAATTACTTCTTCCATACCTCCACCGAGAGTCTGGAATATCTGTATCGCACCTTCCTGCGCTATCTGGGTAATGCCCTTGACAAACTGTTTACGCTTCATTGTGTCCTTCAGACGTACTCTTGCAAAATGCTCGGGGGCAAATGTGGGTATACCCTCAAACTGAACTTTTTTTGACGGAGCACAAACCGTATCTCCTATGGAAAAAATACCCGGATCGAATACACCGATTATATCACCGGCATAGGCTTCGCTTATAACCTCTCTGTCCTGTGCCATAAGCTGCTGCGGCTGTGAAAGACGCATCTTCTTATTGCCCTGTACATGATAGACTTCCATTGTACGGTCGTATTTTCCCGAACATATACGCATAAACGCTATCCTGTCACGGTGCGCCTTATTCATATTTGCCTGTATCTTGAATACAAAGGCAGAAAATGCATCGTCAAAGGGATCAACTGTGCCGTCCACTGTTTTTCTCGGAAGCGGAGGAGTAGTCATCTTCAGGAACTCCGCAAGAAACGGCTCTACGCCAAAGTTGGTAAGTGCCGAACCGAAAAATACCGGCGTAAGCTTGCCTGTACGAACCTGTTCAAGATCAAACTCGTCGCCTGCGCCTTCAAGCAATTCAATATCATCCCTCAGCGTCTGAGCAAGAGTTTCGCCGAGTCTTTCGTCAAGCTCGGGAGAATCAGCCGTAAGCTCATCCATTTCTACTTCACGCTGTCCGTTGTTTGCTGTAAAGGCGAGTATCTCTTTTTTATGGAAATCATATACACCCTTGAAATCCCTTCCGCAGCCTATAGGCCAGTTCATAGGACAGGTATGTATACCAAGAACGTTTTCAATATCTTCCAGCAGCTCATAAGGGCTGAGAGCTTCTCTGTCCATCTTATTAATAAATGTGAAGATGGGTATGTTACGCATTACGCATACTTTAAAAAGCTTTCTGGTCTGTGCCTCAACACCTTTGGAAGCATCTATTACCATTACCGCAGAGTCCGCTGCCATAAGAGTACGATAGGTATCCTCTGAAAAGTCCTGATGTCCGGGCGTATCAATTATATTTATACAATATCCATCGTAATTGAACTGCATTACAGAGGATGTTACGGAAATACCTCTTTGTTTTTCAATTTCCATCCAGTCCGAAACTGCGTGTTTATCGGTTTTTTTACCTTTTACCGAACCTGCAAGCTGTATAGTTCCGGTATAAAGAAGAAGCTTCTCTGTAAGAGTCGTCTTACCCGCATCAGGGTGAGATATTATAGCGAACGTTCTTCTTTTTTCGATCAATTCCTTATTATCTGACAATTCCTATTCCCCCAATTTTTTATTAATGCATAATTCAGACCGTGTGCAAAAAGTCAAAAATCAAAAAAACAAAGTCGTGAATTAATGCGGCTATTCGGCACTAATTTTGTATCAAAAAGAGGTTTTGGCACAGTCTGAATTCATAATTCATAATGCAAAATTGTTCTGCCTTTCATTTCGGAACATGAACTGTTCATTGAATAAAAAACAGATGTGTCAGTATCAGCGCCAAAACGCTGCCTTTATATTCTAACTCAAAATCGTCCGAAATACAAGCAATTATTTAATTTTATTGTTACAGGAGGTATATATGATATATACAATAACTCTTAATCCTTCTATTGACTATGTTTTACAGACAGGTTCAATTACTCTTGGAAAAACTAACCGCTCTCTGAGCGAAGAATATTATATCGGCGGCAAAGGTATCAACGTGTCATGTATACTGACTGAACTTGGTATAAACAGTACCGTACTTGGTTTTATCGCAGGATTCACGGGAGATGAAATCGAACAAAAACTGAAAGAGAAGGGAATTTGCTCTGATCTTATCAGGCTTAAAAAAGGAACTTCAAGGATAAACATAAAGCTGAGATCGGATTCTGAAACTGAAATAAATGCTCAGGGACCCGATATAGATCCGGATGAGCTTGAGATACTTTATGAAAAAATATCGGCAGTTTCCGATGATGATACTCTCATTATTGCCGGTAATATTCCGAAGACTCTTCCCGTTGACACATACGAAATGATCCTCAAAAAGCTTGCAAACAAAAAGGTCAGAACTGTTGTAGATGCTTCGGGAGAATTGCTTCTGAAATGTCTGCCTTACCGCCCGTTTCTAATAAAACCAAACAAGCAGGAGCTTTCCGAGCTTTTCGATACAGATGCGGATAATTATACCGTTATTGAGAAGCTTGCCCGCAGGCTTATTCATATGGGCGCACAAAATGTTCTTGTTTCCTTGGGGGCTGAGGGTGCTTTGCTTTTTGCGGATGACGGCAGCACTTACCAAACAGGAGTTATTAAGGAAAAAGTACTGAGTACTGTAGGAGCGGGAGATTCAATGGTAGCAGGATTTATTGCGGGATTTGAAAAAACACACGATCACAGATATGCGCTTCGTCTGGGTACTGCCTGCGCAAATGCTACAGCTTTCTCACAGAGCCTTGCTTCAAAAGAAAAAATCTATGAGATTTTCGGAAAACTATAATCACTGAGCAAAAACGGATTTGAAAACCATAACCCGCTCCCGCAGTACAGTTTCCACTGATTCAGCCGCAAATATTTATCACGATGCTGTTCATATGCTTGAAAAGGTTGAAAAACGTCCTGTCCGCCTTGTAGGCATAGGTATCTATGATCTTTCAAAGGAAAATGAACGTCAGCTTTCATTTGAGGATTATTTATATGATACTTCTTCAGAGAAACTGCTTTCCGGACTCGAAAGACGGTATAAGCTTGATTTTTCCGGACATCTTACTGAAATATATCAGGGAGAAACACTTCATAAAACAGTTGAATATATGAGAAAGCATTTTCAACTATAAAAAAGATATCCGCCCCAAAAAGAGCGGATATCTTTTTTATAGTTGCTGCAGTCGTAATCAATATAAACATCCCTGTACTCTAAGCCGTCAGGGAAGCCTTTGTTTTAGTGTGTTTATATGATAACACAGTTTTGTTCATAATTTGGTAACAGTTTGTTAGTATTTAGTAAACAATTTGTTATGGTAACATTGATTTTTTTTAAGGTTTGGTGTTTTTCTTTAATTATATAAATATTTGACCTGAATAAAAAACTGGTAGTAACAAAAAACCCCGCCGCAAAAGGACGGGGAAAGTTATCAATGTCTCACAAGCTTTCTATGCTTACTTGCAAACACAGCAAATGAAATAACTCCAATGACAAGGTAAGCCACCGCAAATATCCACATATAGCGGAACATACCATTAAAATAATTAACAAACAGATTATACAGTGATCTTGATGAAATATTGACTTTTTCAATAATACCGCTGACCGAAACAATAAGCGGTATTATTACAGTACAGATAAATGCTGAACTGAATGCGTAGCTCATATACCTGTAGCCTCTGTGTCTGAATTCACTGTTGGCAAGGAACAGAATCGCTCCCAATATCACTGCAACTACCGCAAAAACTATTATTGCAGCAGTAATTGGTGTTGTAAGCTTATTAATAAAATTGGCAATTACCGCAAAAAACTGAATTTCTATCGTACTTGCATAAATATTCGCCGCTTCATTAGTAAGATATTCAAGAGCTTTTTCCGAAGGCTCTGTACCCTCTTTTTTATTTTCTTCAGCAAAAGCATCTATCGCAGATCTGAACTTTTGCTTAAAGGGTGTTTTATTAACTACAGTGGATTCTCCCGAATAAAAGGCTTCGATATAATCTACCACATCCTGTCTGAGATCCATTCCTGCAACAAACTCGTTTGTGAAATCAGAATTAAGACCACTGGCATGACCGAGACTTTCAAGCTTCTGTCTGAACTCCTCTGTAAGCTGGCTGTAATATTCACTGTCAGCCATAGTAGAGGTCATATAATCGCTTGATAAAAACGTCACTCTGAGAGATATGCAGATCGCAAGCAGAAACAGACACACTGCCAAAAAAAACGACAATACACAAAATGCGAAAGGCCGTTTATCTATTTTTCTTTTTTTCTTAGTTTCTGACATCTCACACCCGCCTTAATTATATCTATCAAGCGCAGGACCTGATAAAAACTTTGCATATACAAAGCACCTGTTAGGTGTAAGTCCTACCATATCAAAAGGATAACATGTATACATTGTGAGTGTTTCTTCTTCCGCACCGAGATCATATGCCGAAGTATCGTCCTTATCGTGGACCTCCACCCCTGTTATCTCATACCTGTAATTTCCATAGCTCGTTCTTATAAGGACTATCTGTCCCTCTTTTGCATACTTCAGTCCATTAAAGTATGTCACGTTATGTCCTGCCACCAAAATCGGCTTCCCATATCCGGGTATGGAGCTTCCTGTATATATTCCCACACCGTTATTCAGCTGCAAGTCTCCGTCTCCGAAAAAGAGCGGCACTTTTATACCGCAGTCTTCTATAATAAGTTCACCGAACTGATCGCTGTACCTCGGATATTCTATACTTGTGATCGGGATAGTTTTTGAAGTAAGCTTCTTTTTCTCGGTCTGCGATGTTTCAGGCTGTGAGGATTCCTCTACAAGTCCTTCAGATGTAGGCACATATATGTTCCTGTATTCATCTGAATAATCTATCTTCACATCCGATATAAAGAAACTTGCAATATCATAAAAACGTATGAATGTCGGTATCACGATCACTGCTGCTACACCGAGTATAATTATAGAAAAAACAACGGGAAGAATTATAAAATTCTTCCCATTGAGTGAACGGTGCGAAGAATGGTGACGCCTATGATGCTCAGGCATCAACTGTCTCCTTCTTCTTGGAAGTGCTGATCACATAGATGCCTGCAGCAGATACTGCAAGAACAGCTACGCCTGCAACAGCTGTTACGCCCGGAACGTCCAGACCTGTTGTCTTGATAACATTGTCTCCGGCAGGAGCAGCCTTTGAAGACTCATCCTTCTTGTTGCCTTCAAGAACGTAAGAAACTGTCTTTGCACTCTTATCGAAGCTAACTTTAGCTCCAACGATACCAGCAGCTTCATTAGCGATCTTAACAGCGCCCTCGATCTCAGCATCTGTCATCTCAGCAATTGAAGACTTATTGAGACCTTCAAGATACTTCTTGAGCTCATCGATCTTAGCGATAACCTTTGTAGCCTGGTCATCTGTCATATCGACCTTTGTGAAGCAGTCATTTGCCTGATTGATCCACTGAGCCTTAAGGGGCTTCTGTGTGCCATTCATGTTAACTGTACCGCTAAGTGCGTCAAGAACCTTCTGCTCAGCAGCGTTGATCTTGTTCTCCTCAGCAGCAGCAAAAGCTGATGTTGTAGCTCCTACAGCAACTACAGCAGCAAGCATAGCAGCTGAAAGAACCTTAAGTACCTTCTTCATGATAAAAACTCCCTTTCATAAGATTTGAATACGGATATATATATATCAGACAATCACCCTGTCCGACGATGTCCGGCCCTGATCCCGCCGTCCGAGTTCGTGAGTACCCGGACACGGAAATGCGAAAAAAGGCAAACACATCCATACATCCAATTCTTCACTCATTATAATACTTTAATAGTAAAAATGTCAAGTACATCCCACAACTTTTTTAAATTCGTCTTATTGCACAACAAACATTCAAGCCGCAAATTGCAATAAGGTTCATTTTACGGACAAAATCTTATTTTTCCACAAAATGTCTGAATTCTTTCCTTATCATGGGATTATCTCACTATTACTTGATCAGTATAACATATTTCTTTAAAAAAATCAAGACAAATATTTAAAAAATTTCCTTTTTGTATATCAAAATTCAAATTTTACCATTCGTATATGTCAAGATCAAAGCTCATGGCTACACGCAAATCAATTTTGCCGGGGCAGCTATCCCGGGGGAAACCCTTTGTTTGAAAACAAAGGGTTCTCCCCCAGACCCCTTTCCTAAAAAAACGAATTATATCTTATATAATTTTTAAAATTGATTTCCGTGTCAGGGCTAAGGGCTCAGAGCTTGATCAGCAGACAAATATCAGCTCAAAGCATAAACTGAAAGTTTCTTTGCTTTGAGCTGAAGATTCCTGCGCTACAACAAAACTATGAGCTGTAAACCGGTAAAGTCTGAAACACCGTAGTTCATAGCCCTGAGTTCCCGGCCGATAACTATTAATTAAAGTTTTTTATGAATTTGAATATAAGCTTTTTGTGCCACGGAAGAGAAGCATACATTTTTTCGGAAGAGGTTCTGTACAGTTCTCTTACAAAAGCCGTATCATCCTCTCCTGCCATTTCACGGGAATAGTTATCCGCTTCAAGTACAGATATAAGCCTGTGTGCCTGCTCCGGACTTATCCAGCCGGCTTCCTCACAAAGCTTGTCTGCGAATCCTCTCTCCGAACCGTACAGACCATCCAGATACCCTCCATAGTGCATAAGGTCTATAAACCTGTCAAATGCCCTTCGGCAGTTCATTCTGCTTTGCAGTTTAAGCATAACAAGCCTTTTTGTCAGAAGAAATGCAGCTGCAAGTATCAGGATAAGTATTGTTCCCGTTATCATTACGGTCCCTGCGTCAATATCATCAGCTGCTCCTCCGTTATTATCCCTTATTTCATAGCCTTCGGAGTTTCTGTTTTTAAATTTCCAGCCTTTAGCCTTCATGATATTATTCATCACCGCTTCGGAGTAACCGGGATATGAAGCCCTCATTCTTCCGTCAAGTGTAGGAGTCACCTCTACAGGCACCCAGCCGTAATCCTTCAGAAATATCTCTACCCAGGCATGGGCACTTATATCGCTGACCGTTGCCTTATAATTATAATTACCGTTCTTATGATCCTCAAATAGTCCGGAACTTACAGCATATCCCGTAACATATCTTGCGGGTATACCCAACATTCTGTACATTATTGCCGCTGTTGTGGCAAAATGCACACAGTATCCCTGATGATTGTCAAACAGAAAATATTCTACAGTTTCTGTATTAAACGGCACACTTCCGGGGGTTTTGGAGTATCTCGCCTGAGTCTGCAGAGTATAAAGTATAAATGTAGTTATCTCGTTAAGGCTCTCGAGTTCAGACGAATTTTCCCGGCACAATTGACTGAGTCTCGGGAATCTGCCGTCATCATACTCTGTATAAAAATCATAGGTACGGTCTTCATACAGGTCTATGAACTGTTCATAGTATGAAGGAACACTATTCCATTTATCCTTCATAGTCACAGAATCACTATACAAATAACTGCTTTCATAGAATCTTGATGTTCTGCCGTCTCCGTTTCCAAGAGCGCCATAACCGTTGCCGTAAGAAGGGTAATATGGATAAAGCACATTATTTCCACTCTGATTAACGGGCGTAATGCGGAAGTTGTTTTCATCGTTTAAACTGCCGAATAATCCGACAGCATGGTCCTCCTCGCTGTATAAAGCACCGCTTCTGCCGAATTCCGTATATATATCACTGAGTGCTTCCGAACGTCTTGTCATCTCAAGTATAGACGGAAACGATGGATATTCATTCGGATCAAGAATGATAAAATCGGAAATTATCCCATTCTCTTCATAAGAAGGGTCTTCCGCAGATACGTGATATTTTTCTATAGCTTCTTCAAGGCGATCGCCTTTCAGCACAGTTCTTTCACCTTCACGGAATACATATGCCACAGGAATAAGATGCCCTGTATCAAAATCCGAAGTGGTCAGCCCCGGCATATTCATAAACAGATCATAGATCATACCGTTTGTAACTGCTACCTCACGGCCATTTTTATCAAAACAATACACTGTCGTTCCGCCGATAGAATCCGTTTCCAGAGTTTCAAGCCTGAATCCTACATCCCGGCTGAGCACATCAAGATAATCCGTACAGTATCTATTAATAATCTCCTCTTCCATCCTGTATACATAAGGCTCTTTATAATAGGTATCATACCATCTTCTCTCAGCTCCCGTGTCTGTATAATAGTCAAAGACCATATTCAGTCCCGTATAAGTATCCAACCATTTGCTGCCGTCATAATTGTTGCCTACAAAGCCTTTAAGATACAACGTATCCCCCGGCTTTTCTTCAGTCTGAATATCAAATACCGGATTTCCGGATTGTCTGAGATTTCCTCTGCTGACAGAGCCGTCGGACATATTTGTTGAATAATTGCCGAGGACATTATTTATACCGTCCTGAAGCCATGCATCCGCTGTATATACCTGATAGTTTATATCATCCTCAAAAATATACTGGGTAATAAACGACGGAACAAACGCTATCAGAAGCAATACAGCTACTGCTGTAGTACTGACTGCTCTCGTATGTGAATTGTTCTTTACGGAAAGTCTGTTTCTTCTGAATGATATATCAGTATTGAACACGTAAAATCCGAACTGGAATATTACCGTGAGAACCACTTCAGGGATATCAATGCTTACACCTGCTATAGGCGACAACACCACAAGACCAAGACACAGCAAAAACAAAACCGAATGTCTTCGCAGTACAAACTCAAGATAGAAAAGCAGCAATGACACCATCAGCACTATTGCAGGCAGAGTCGCGCCAAGGGCGTTGTTGGTATTCTGCCCGCTCGCAAAGCTTGCGGTAATATTGTCCCAGGAGGGAACTATCATCATCATAGTTATACAGCAAAATATAAGTATCAGATACATGAAATACTTATTTTTGTAAACATATATATACCATAGCAAAAGACTCAGTGCCTCCACGCCTGCTATTGTAAGCATATAAAGAGGCGAATCGCTTAAACTCAGCAGTCTTGCCCCGATAGCAGTCATACCATAAAGCCCCAGCATATAAAGTATTATAAGCACGGGAGACGAATCGGGAATACGTGATTTTTTATCGTTCTCTGTTCTCTGCTTTCTGGTAAGTCCGTACTTTTCGGTACGGATCATTATTTTCTTTTCTTTTTTTATATTCACCACCCCCACGGTCTGAACACATGGTCATATCACTATACCAGATCGAAATAATTGGTTATCAGTTCATTGCTGATATTATCTTTATCGAATCTGAATATATGCCTTCCGCCGAAATACCAGTTCAGCGAAAGATCTATAAGCATAACATTGTCTGAAGGTGTAACAGAGCATACTGAGCGGAATTCTTCTTCGCGGCAGAAAGGATCCGACTTCAGCATAGTTACCATAAAATCATCTGCGGAACTTTTCTTGTCAAGCTCATACATTTTCATATTTCCGCTTGCCTTATCGAAATAATGTATCTTGATTATTATATCATACTCCATAAGATTATTCAGAACCGAACCTACCAGTTCATTGAAGGCATCCATATCGGTAATCTCCGCCTTTTCCTTTGAAGAAGTATCAAGATAAAGATCAAAGATATAGTCATTTTCCTTCTGAAACTCTTTTATCCATATCTTCTCTGTCCTTGCGCTGTAATTGCGGTGCATATGCCTTGTCAGATCACCTTCACGATACTCTCTTATAAGCCTTATCTCACTTTGATCGTCACCTTTTTTGTCAGAGGTGCTTTGTGCCACAGGTTCGTTCGTATATGTTCCGAACGGAGGCATTGCTATATTCATTTTTTTGGGAACAGGAAGAACTATTACTTCACGCATTACATTTTCAAGCTTTTTGGAGCTTGAAAAGATCATAAAAAAATCGTACACTCTGAGTCTGAGCAGTGATATCCTTATCGTCCCGCTGTATGGCGCATTATAATACAGTACAGAAATATTTTCTTTATTGTCGTTTCGTCTGCCGGCGCTTCCGTTAAGCTTGCGAAGGGAAGAATTTTTACTTCCTTTATATCTCATAAGCACAGTTACACGATAACGGTTCACAGGAAGTCTGCTGCGGTTTTCAGTGTGTATCACAAGCGGATTTTCATGATCCTTGTATATTACATTTTCCTGATCCGGCAGATCAGCAGATAAGAAGTGTTTCTGTACCCTTGCAAAAACAAATGAAAACACTACAAAAATCATTCCGCATATTGCGGCAGCCATAACATAGGGCTGCCGGTTCATGCCCGCAAAATACCAAGCTGCCGCTATAATAAGGAGGGTCACAAACTTTTTCATTTTTTTGCTCCCATATAAGGCATATCTACAGATGATGCTATCTGTGAGATAACATCTCTTTTATGTCTTTGATCCATTTTTGCGCCCGAATTAAGAGTTATACGGTGTGACAAGACATACGGTAGCTGTTCGGTAACATCAGAAGGAATTACAAATTGTCTTCCCGCAAGCCATGCAGCCGCTTTTGAACATTTTACGAGCGCAATAGTTGCACGGGGACTCGCGCCCCTTTCTATATAAGGATTATTTCTTGTTGCAGTCACAAGCTTGAGAATATAGTCATACACCTCATCCTTGATATATATATTATGTATATCGGCCTGCATCGCGCGAAGTATTTCCGCATTCAGAACAGTCTTCACAATATCGGTCCTTGCCCCGGCACCTACGGAACGAGCTATTTCAAGCTCACTGTCATAATCGGGATAACCAAGGGAAAGAGTAATCATAAATCTGTCTATCTGCGCTTCGGGCAGCTGCTGAGTACCGCTTGTACCGGAAGGGTTCTGGGTTGCTATTACAAGAAAAGGATCGGGGACTTCACGTGTAACTCCCTCAACAGAAACCTTTCTTTCCTCCATTACCTCCAACAGCGCAGACTGAGTTTTTGGAGAAGTACGGTTTATCTCATCTGCTAACAGCAGATTGGTGAATACGCTGCCTTCCTGGAACACAAACTTATCCTCATCACGTCTGTATATAGAAAAGCCCGTCAGATCCGAAGGCATGACATCAGGTGTAAACTGTACTCTTTTTCTGTCGATGCCCAGAGCCGCTGCAAAAGCAGTTGCAAGAGTAGTTTTTCCCACACCGGGTATATCTTCCATCAATACATGACCGTTTGCAAGAAATGCGGTCATTATTTCGGTTATCTCGTCCGATTTTCCGAGAACAGCCTTATTCACTTCATAAAGAGCTGCTCTTGCGTGGTCTACATATTCAAACACATTAAATCTCCTCTCTGACTGTACAAATATCTGCCGATTCCACTTTTATCACCCTGCGCAGACTTTCAAGCGGCATTTCGACCTGAAAGCCTATTTTACCTCCGCTGAAATAGATCGTTTCCGCATCTTCGGCAGTTTTGTGTATAAATGTTCTGAAAAACTTTTTCATTCCCACAGGCGAGCACCCGCCGTGTATATAGCCTGTCAGCGGCAGCAGTTCCTTTGACTTTATCATAGATACTGATTTTTCTCCCACGGCAGCCGCTGCCTTTTTAAGATCAAGCTCCTGTGCAACAGGTACCATAAATACATAATGTGCGCCGCTTTTTCCGATTGTCACAAGCGTCTTGAAAACACGGGCAGGATCTTCCCCCAGCGCAATTGCTGTATCCACACCTGCAACAGCACCGCTGTCCGTGTAATAATGCTCTTTATAATCTATTTTCATGCTGTCAAGCTTTCGCATTGCATTTGTTTTCGTATCCTTTGCCATTATATCAAATACCTCCGTCCTCACAAAAATGTAATATACGTCATTACTCTCTCTCATTATCGTTTTGCCGAACTCAGTCAAGACAAAAGTGACGAGTGAGGGATCCGAAGTTAGCTAAACTTCTCACCCGTATATAATTCCGCAAATTCACTCTGTGCTCTTCATAATAAGTTAACTGTATCTGATTCTGCCGTTAACAGCAGGCAAAATTCAGATAACAATTCATAAAAATCCGAAATAACATCAATTTGTCTATAAAAATTATATCATCATAAAATAAATATGTCAATTTACATAACTGATTTTATTTCGCCCGGCGAGCCCCGGCGAGCCGCCGGTCCCTAAACGCGGGTATCGCTTCGCCCGGCGAGCCGCCGGACCCTAAAACGCGGGTATCGCTCCGCTGCGCATCCGCTCTGAACTTGCGGTTCATGCTGTACTGACCGCGTATCAGGCTTCTTGAGCAGCTCTTTTTTACCATTGATAATATTTTTGCCAACTATCCCGGCGAGCCGCCGGTCCCTAAACGCGGGTATCGCTCCGCCCGGCGAGCCGCCGGTCCCTAAACGCGGGTATCGCTCCGCCCGGCGAGCCGCCGGTCC
>CACWRT010000098.1 GCA_902763365.1 uncultured Ruminococcus sp. | reverse complement strand
AAATCGGCGAAGATGATAGTTATCACCTTCGCCTTTTTAAAATCAAATCTATATTTTATGCCAAAAAATACACAATCTTCTGAATAAAAAGAAATACAGTACTTATCTGCGAATCATCGACCCGCCATGTTGCCACAAAAAATCACTGTCATGAGGTTTCACACCTTGTGACAGTTTTCTCTGCATGGGTCAAAGGTCTGCACAAAGGGGATCGTGCAGACCTTCCGGGAAAGATATATAATTCAGTTGTAAGCACTCCAAAGGTAAAATTAACCACAGGTTTAAATATTTTACTTTGATATCTATAATATATCACATATTTTTTGTACTGTCAATAGCACTATTATGCGTTTTCACACAATTTTCTTATTTACAATTATTTTACTATCTGTCTATATTTTAAACATTTCAACAATGCCTTTTCATAGCTAAATCACAGTAATTTACAGTTTATATCTGAATCATCTGATAATCATATTGAATTTATACTTTCTCAGTGTAATACTTTTTGTCTGATATTCATATACATTAGTATTGTGAAAGTGTCAATTAATTTTAATACAATAGTATTGTAATAGTTGACCAGGAGGCGATGTATATGCTTAATGAACGCATAAGATCCTTGAGAACTTCCCGTGGGATAACACAGGTAGAACTTGCCAACAGCCTTTCTGTTTCCAAGCAGGCCGTATCTAACTGGGAAAATGATAATATTCAGCCGTCAATTGATATGCTCGTTAAAATAGCGAAATACTTTTCCGTAAGCACCGATTATCTTCTCGGTCTTGACAACAGAAAGTTCCTTGAAATAACCGATCTTACCGATACACAGATCTCTCATATCCGACTTCTCATAAATGACATAACGACCGCTTCCGAATAATTCCGGAAAACGGTCGTTTCATCTTTATTCAGCCTTCAGATATCACACAGATATAGTTGAAACGGGCTTGTCCTCATAGATTCTCTCGATAGCCTCTGCAAATACAGGAGCAACAGGAAGTGTTGTGAATTTATCAAGATATTTGTCCTCGGGTACAGCGATAGTGTCAAGAAGAACTACTTCTTTAAGTACGCTGTTCTGTATTCTTTCTATAGCAGGGCCTGAAAGTACTGCGTGTGTAGCGCCTGCATATACCTCAGTAGCACCGCCTCTTTCAATACAAGCCTGAGCGGCATTGCAAAGGGTACCCGCTGTATCTATCATATCATCAACGAGGATTACCTTCTTATCCTTTACATCGCCGATTATGCTCATAACCTCACAAACATTAGCCTTAGGTCTGCGCTTATCTATAATAGCAATAGTACATCCAAGACGTGTAGCAAAGTTTCTTGCTCTTGTTACAGAACCGAGATCGGGTGATACTACAACATAATCGTCAGGATTATCACCAATCTTTTTCTTAAAGTAATTAGCAAGGATAGGCGCGCCTACAAGATGATCAACAGGAATATTGAAGAAGCCCTGTATCTGCGCAGCATGAAGATCCATAGTAAGAACTCTGTCCGCGCCTGCGCTTGTTATAAGGTCGGCAACAAGCTTTGCCGAGATCGGATCTCTTGCCTTTGCCTTTCTGTCCTGACGGGCATATCCGAAATAAGGAATAACGGCAGTTATTCTTGCGGCAGATGCTCTCTTCATCGCGTCTATCATTATAAGAAGCTCCATTATATTATCATTTACAGGAGCACAGGTAGACTGCACAATAAAACATTCCGAACCTCTTACGGACTCATGAAGTGATACAGCTATCTCACCGTCACTGAAACAGGTAACTTCAGACTTGCCCACCGGTATTCCAAGAGAGTCTGCGATCTGCTTCGCTACTGCCTTATTGGAATTACAGGTAAAGATCTTAATATCCTTGCCGTGAAAATTCATTTTACATTTCCCCCAATATTAATTTTTACTATTATGTCCGTCAATGCGAACTCGCCTTTATCTACTATTTTAATACGTTAAATCCAAAAAATCAAGTTTTTATCGAATAAAGAATGTTTTTATCGGAATTTTGGTTTATTTGTGCAAATCGCAGTAATTTGGATAAAAATATAATTTATTATGCACAAAGCGGCTTCGCCGCTGGCTCAGGGCTCAGAGCTAAGAGCTCTGAGCTGATCAAACTATCTGATTTTCGAGGGAGATATTGCAAAGTCTGTTTCCCTGACCTATCTTACAGTTCTCTATAAATGCAGAAGGACCTATCTCGCAGAAAGCTCCTATTTCTGACTTGCCTCTGATAACCGTGGAAGGAAGTATAGTAGTATTTGCGGCAATTACCACATCACGGCCGATCATTACTCCGTCTGTACAAGGGATATTGACTCCGTTTTTCAGGTGTTTTCTTATGATACGCATTCTTGCGATCTCATTCAGCTGTGCAAGCTGAATACAGTCGTTTGCGCCAAGTACTGAATCGGCATTTTTTGCCTTATATGCCATTACGGCATTTCCGCTGTTCTTTATGATCTCTATGGTATCCGTAAGATAGTATTCCCCGGTTTTTTCACTCTTTTTCAGTTTACCGAGAGCATCAAGAAGAATATCTGCTTCAAACCAGTATGCGCCCGAGTTTACTTCCTTTATTTTTCTTATTTCGTCAGTCGCTTCTTTTTCCTCAACTATTGCTTTGAGTGTACTCAGGTGAAAGAAATCCTCCGCATCCGTTTCATACACAATTCTGCCGTAACCCGACGGGTCTTCAACTTCCGCAGATATAACGGTACAGCCGCGCTTTTCGGAAGGCTTTCTCGGAGCTTCCCAATCAAAAACCTCGGGATCTATCTCGCCTGTCTGATTCTGCACAACAAAAGCATTTCTGATAGTTTCTACCCCGATAAAGGGAGCGTCGCCGTTAAGGATAAGTACATCGCTGCCCCTGTGTTTTTCAAGGAAGGGTACTGCCATCATTACCGCATGACCTGTGCCAAGTCTTTCAGGCTGGAATACAGTTTCCACCTCAAACGGAAGAGTCTTTAAATATTCTTCAACATATTCTCTTTTACTTCCCGTTACAACACATATATCCTTGATACCTGCCATACGTACAGCATCAATGACCCATTTTATCATAGGCTGGAACATTACCTCGCTGAGAACCTTAGGCCTGTTTGACTTCATTCTCTTACCCTCGCCGCCTGCAAGGATGATCGCACTTGAATTTTTCATGATAATCTCCATTTCCATACTGCAAGCAAAGCTGTAATCCCTCTTACAGTATTTTCTGTCATTACAAGAAATATAATCATTTATTGTTTTTTTCTTTTCGTTTCTTATTATTTATAATAAGCGTTTTAACAGAATATGCTGCCCCTGCGAGAGACGCCGTCAGCGGCAGTCCGCAGCACATTCTCCAGACGATCTCCAGAGCGTCACCGTCGGGAGTCATAAGGAAATACAGCAGAAACGGCAGCAAAAACTGGCACTGTCCTATACAAGCGCCGTAAATTGCCGCATTATATGTACGCTTTGTAAACAACCCTGTTATCACGGCGGGTATACCGAACAAAAGGGGCAGAAAGACCTTATCGGGAACAGGTATTTCAGTCAGCGGCTTCAGAAACGGTTTTGACGCCACTGCGGAAATACCGAAAATCTCCGGCAGTACGCAGAATACCGCTCCCATTATGAACAAAGCTAATGCCGCTTTTCTTTTTAGAATAATTCTCGGTAACTCCATCTTTCAGACCTCTTTTATTTCTTCTTATAACCGTCCTTGAGAGATACGCTGCGGTTAAATATCAGATTATCCGCAGTGCTGTCCTTATCAATGCAGAAATAACCCAGACGCATAAACTGATAGCTCATCGGCATTTCTGCGCCCTCAACAGACCTTTCTATCTTACAGTTTCTGAGAACCTTCAGACTTTCGGGATTTATATAATCAAGGAAGTTTTTATCTCCCACATCAGGCTCAGGGTCGGTAAAGAGGTTATCATAAAGTCTTACTTCTGCATCAAGGCAGTCTGCGGCATTAACCCAATGTACCGTACCCCTTACTTTTCTGCCGTCGGGAGTATCTCCGCCCCTTGTTTCGGGATCATATTCGGCATATACTTCTACGACCCTGCCGTTTTCGTCCTTTTTGCAGCCTGTACATTTTACGATATATGCAGATTTAAGGCGCACTTCATTTCCCGGATAAAAACGGTTATAGCCCTTAACCTTTTCTTCGAGGAAGTCATTTGCTTCTATCCACACTTCTCTGCCGAAGGTGATAGTTCTCATACCGTCCTCTTCTTTATTCGGGTTATTTTCAACCTCAAAGGTTTCTGTCTGCCCCTCGGGATAGTTGGTGATAACAAGCTTTACAGGTTCAAGAACACACATTACTCTTTTTGCATTCATATTAAGGTCATCTCTCAGGCAATGCTCAAGGAAGCTGTATTCAACAACGCTGTTTGTTTTGGACACGCCTATCTTTTCGCAGAAATTGCGGATAGACGCAGGCGTATAGCCTCTTCTTCTCAAGCCGCAGAGTGTAGGCATTCTCGGGTCATCCCAACCGTTTACGTGGTTTTCCTCTACCAGCAGGCGAAGTCTTCTTTTGCTCATTACGGTATTATTTATGCCAAGTCTTGCAAACTCGATCTGTCTGGGCTTTGCAGGCGCAGTAATATTGTCTATTACCCAGTCATACAGGGGTCTATGGGCTTCAAATTCCAGTGTGCAGAGTGAATGTGTAATACCCTCTATTGCGTCCTCGATCGGATGTGCAAAGTCGTACATAGGATAGATACACCAGTCAGTGCCTGTTCTGTGGTGAGGTATCTTATTGATACGGTAGATAACAGGGTCACGCATATTGAAGTTGCCGCTTGCAAGGTCTATTTTTGCGCGCAGAGTCTTTGAACCTTCTTCAAACTCACCGTTTTTCATACGTTCAAACAGGTCAAGGCTTTCCTCAACAGGTCTGTCACGGTATGGGCTTGTCGCCGGGGTCGTAAGGTCGCCCCTGTTTGCTCTCATTTCATCGGGAGTGAGCTCACAGACATAGGCAAGCCCTTTTTTGATAAGCTCTACAGCATATTCATACATCTGCTCAAAATATTCGGACGCAAAATAGAATCTGTCGTCCCAGTGGAAACCAAGCCAGCTTATATCCTCTTTTATAGCGTCAATATACTCCACATCTTCTTTTGTCGGGTTAGTATCGTCCATTCTCAGGTTACAGATACCGCCGAATTTCTCCGCCATGCCGAAATCTATACATATAGCTTTTGCATGACCTATGTGCATATATCCGTTAGGTTCGGGAGGGAAACGGGTATGTATTTTTTTACCCTCATACTTTCCGCCCTCCGCTATATCTTCTTTTATAAAGTTTTCTATGAAGTTGCTGCCGGTATTCTCGGCCGCCTTTATCTCTTCTGACATATTTCCATCCTCCTTCTTTTTTTGGGGGGTGCCCCGTAATGATATCACTGCCATAAGGGGTTCATTTTTTCTTTTGCATTGGCTACTGTATCATATTCGTTAAACTCAATTATTTCCATTAAGCTTATCCAGTCCTTTATGAAGTCTTTCCAGTGACTCTTCTCTGCCGAGGATATCGAGAATTTCTACCGCGCCGCCGGGAGTAACAGCCATACCCGATGCAGCAATACGTACAGGCCACATAGCTGTACCGTTTTTAACCTCGAGCTTCTGCGCAAGACCGATAAGACAATCATGAATTGTATCATGATCCCACTGCGCAAGAGCCTCAAGAGCCTCAACACCTGCTTTAAGGAGTGAAGGAGCATTATCAAGATTTGTCTTGCTTTTTTTATTTATGAAAAGGTCTTTTTCATATTCGGGCAGCTGCGCAAAAAACGCTATTTTTTCAGGTATCTGTGTAAGGCGTGTTGTTCTCTGCTGAAGTATACCCGCAAGCTTCACATAGTCAAGCTCCTTATCTCCGAGAGCCTGTTTAAAGTACGGCATTGCCACCTTGGCGAACTGTTCGGTAGTCATAGCTTTTATGTATTCGCCGTTGAACCACTCAAGCTTATCATAATCGAATACGGCAGGCGACTTGCTGATACCGTCGATAGCGAAATTTTGTACAAGCTCTGCAAGTGTAAACATTTCCCTGTTGTCCTTGGGCGCCCAGCCTAAAAGCGCAATATAGTTTATGATAGCTTCGGGCAGGAAGCCGGCTTTTACAAGGTCTTCAAAGCTTGTTGCGCCATGACGCTTGGAAAGCTTGGAAATAGAGCCGTCGTCATTCTTGCCCATTATAAGCGGCAGATGTATATATGTAGGAATTTCCCAGCCGAATGCTTCATAGAGAAGATTATACTTAGGAGTGGACGAAAGGTATTCGCTGCCCCTTACAACATGGGTAATATTCATGGTGTGGTCGTCAATAACGTTTGCAAAATTATAGGTCGGGAAACCGTCTGCTTTTATAAGTATCTGATCCTGAAGTTCTGCATTGTCAACGGATATAGTACCGTATACAGCGTCTTCAAAGGTTGTTGTACCTTCAAGCGGCATTTTCTGACGTATTACAAAAGGTGTGCCTTTATCAAGCAGCTCCTGTATTTCTTCATCAGAAAGGTTGCGGCAGTGTCTGTCATAGCCTGCGCCGGGATCGTCACTGTTTGCGCGAAGACCGTCAAGTCTTTCTTTTGTACAGAAGCAGCGGTATGCGTGACCGCTTTCAATCAGCTTGTTTGCATAGGGTATGTACATATCTTTTCTTTCACTCTGCACATACGGTCCATACTCGCCGCCCACATCAGGACCTTCGTCATGTTTAAGTCCTGCTTCGTTAAGAGTATTGTAAATGATGTCAACTGCGCCCTCTACTTTTCTTTCCTGATCCGTGTCCTCGATTCTCAGAACAAAGTCACCGCCCAGCGACTTTGCAATAAGATATTCGTACAGCGCCGTTCTCAGGTTTCCAACGTGCATAAATCCCGTGGGACTCGGCGCAAACCTCGTCCTTACTTTCTTTTCTCCCATTTCTGTTTCCTCCTTTTATGTCGGGGCTCTGCCTCCGGACTCTGCCGGGGGTGCGTGCCCACACAGGGCAATTTTAATTAGTTTAAAGACAACTATTTGTTTGCTGATTAATCTAAATAATTTAGGAACCGGCAGCTTGCCGGTCGCCCCGGACCTCGCAAGGGGCTCGAGCCCCTTGACCCGCAAAATTTTCTGTTTATGTGCAAAACCCTAATAAAATAGATCCCTCATTAGTCACATAATCTATATTACATCTTCCTCTTTTGGTAACCGCAAAAAAACTATCAGTACCAAATTCAGTACCAAATATTGTTCGACTCCACCATGAAGATTCCTTTGATCTATCACTGTCATTATTAAATAAAGACTTATAACACTGCGACTTAGACTCTTCAACAAATCCCCCACAAACTTCTTGCATAGATGGAATCCATAATTCATCTATTGTTTCTTCATTTTCTATTGTTGATAAACAATTATCGGCACTAAAACTGTATTTTTTTACATATTTTATATGAATACAAACATCATATGGTATATGTTTTTTAATATCATTTGCCATATACTTTCTTATTTCTGAGTCTTTCCATCCACCTGCTGTCCCAGTACTAAGAACATATTCTTTTTTAAATGATACTCTTTTTAATTCTGGATTTATCCTTTTCTTTGTTTTTAGCAAATCCATTGCTATCCATGTAACAGCGGCTCTGCCATTACCTTTTGCAAGAGGCTCAACATCAAAACCGGCTATTTGCATCCTCACTATACCTTCACTTCCAAGATCGAGGGGCTTATAATTACCTATTTTGTATTTGGTTCGGTATGTACCGTCATCAATGGATGCAAAAATTTCTTCCCAGCTATCAGAAATCTCTTTTACTTCCTTTTCACCGTCAACAAGCGGCTCGAATTTAGAGCGGTCAAAAGCTTTCTTAGATTTGTTATGATATTTTGGCGAATTCAAAGAAGAGTCCGGCTGAACCAATTTATCCCGAGCAGGATGTTTATTTTGTGATACGCTCATACCCGGCAAAACAGTCATAAGCACATCAAGCTTTTTCTGAATATCTTTGATAGCCATATTTTGTTCATCCATACGGCGAAAGATTTCCCTATCCTCCGTTCGTTCGGGCAAAACATCCCTTAATATTGCCTTTTTGTCTTCTTTAGTAAGAGGATATATTGTCCTGAATCTTACACCCATTGTCCAACCCCCTTTTTTATTTCGAGTCAGGATCCCACATTATTCATTATTCACTATTCATTATTCACTAATATAGTTTGCACCCGAAACGGTCATGCCTCGGGTGCGGATAAACTATTTAAAATCAAAAGTATCTTATTTGATGACTCTTACGCGGATAACGCCGTCGATAGAAGCGATCTTAGCCTTAGCGGAGTCGTCAACATCGTTTGCAACATCAAGGATAGTGTAAGCATAATCCTTTTTGGACTTGCTGTCCATGCTTTCAATGTTGTTGCCTGTTTCAGAAACAGCAGCTGTAACTGTTGTGAGGATGTTCGGGATATTCTTGTGAATTACGCAAATTCTCTCTGCGCCTGTACGAGCCATAGAAACGTTGGGGAGAGTTACGGAATTCTTGATATTACCGTTTTCAAGGAAGTCCTTGATCTCATCTGCTGCCATAGCCGCGCAGTTGTCCTCTGACTCCGGAGTTGAAGCGCCAAGGTGAGGTGTAACGATCACGCCTTCTTCACCGAGGATATCATCTGTAGCAAAGTCAGTAGTATAAGCAGCAACCTTGCCGCTCTTGAGTGCTGCAAGTACATCAGTGCTGTTTACGAGATCTGCGCGTGAGTAGTTAACAATGCGTACTCCATCCTTCATCTTTGCAATGTTCTCAGCATTGATAACGCCCTTTGTATCGGGAGTGAGCGGAACATGAACTGTAATATAATCACTTTCTGCAAAAATCTCATCAAGTGAAACAACGTGCTTTACCTTGCGTGAGATAAGCAGAGCGTTGTCAACAGACAGGAACGGGTCATAACCAACGACCTCCATGCCAAGAGATACTGCTGCATTTGCAACGAGTATACCGATAGCGCCAAGACCGATAACACCGAGAGTCTTGCCCTTGAGCTCGGGACCTACAAACTGGCTCTTGCCCTTTTCTACCATTTTGCCCACAGCATCGCCGTTGCCCTTGAGGGTCTTAGCCCATTCGATACCGTTTACAACTTTTCTTGAGCTGATGAGCAGAGCTGTAATAACAAGCTCTTTAACAGCGTTTGCATTTGCGCCGGGGGTATTGAATACAACAATACCTTTTTCGGAGCATTTATCAAGCGGAATATTATTAACGCCTGCGCCTGCTCTTGCTATGGCAAGAAGGCTTTCGGGCATTTCCATATCGTGCATAGCTGCACTTCTTACGAGTATTGCATCAGGATTCTGAGCATCATCAGCAACTGTATAATTGCTGCCAAGACGTGAAAGACCTGCTGCCGAGATCTTATTAAGTGTCTGAATATTATACATTTTAATCACCCTTTTTTAGTTGTCAGTTTCGAGTTATTAGTTTATAGTTAATCAGTACTGCAACACCCTATAAACTATAAACCAAATCAAACATTACGCGCTTCAAATTCGCCCATGAATTTAACGAGCTTTTCTACGCCCTCAACAGGCATAGCATTGTAGATAGAAGCTCTCATACCGCCGACTGAACGATGGCCCTTGAGGTTAACGAAGTCATTTTCTGTAGCTTCCTTAACGAATTTAGCGTCAAGCTCTTCATTGCCTGTAATGAAAGGAACGTTCATAAGAGATCTGTCCTCAGGAACAACCGTACCCTTGAAGAGTTTGGAGTTGTCGAGGAAGTTATAAAGGATAGCAGCCTTTTTCTCGTTGATCTCCTTCATTTTCTCAAGACCGCCGATATCATTCTTGATCCACTCAAGAACCAGCTTAGCAATATATATAGTATAGCAGGGCGGAGTATTGAACATAGAACCGTTATCAGCATGAGTCTTGAAGTTAAGCATAGTAGGTGTGATATCCATAGCGTGACCGATAAGATCCTCACGGATAATAACGATAGTAACGCCTGCGGGAGCCATATTTTTCTGAGCGCCTGCATAGAGAATACCGAACTTAGAAACGTCTATGGGTTCCGAGAGAATGCAGGAAGAGATATCTGCTACCAGCGGAACATCGCCTGTCTGGGGGAGCTCATGATATACAGTACCATAGATAGTATTGTTCATGCAGATATAGAAGTAGTCTGCATCCTTCGTAAAAGTATCGGGATCAAGCTTCGGTATATAAGAGAATGTCTTATCCTTTGATGAAGCTACCACATTAGCCTCAATATATCTTGCAGCTTCCTTCTGAGCCTTAGTAGCCCACTGACCTGTCAGAACATAGTCAGCCTTACCGCTGCCTGTACCCAGGTTCATAGGGATAGCCGCAAACTGAGTTGAAGCGCCGCCCTGAAGGAAGAGAACCTTATAGTTATCGGGAATATTCATAACTTCCCTGAGGAGAGCTTCTGCGCCCTCGATTATTGTACCGTAGATCTTGCTGCGGTGTGACATTTCCATAACTGACTGACCGCTGCCCTCATAGTCGAGCATCTCAGCTGCTGCTTTTTCAAGTACCGACTGCGGCAGCATAGAAGGACCTGCCGAAAAATTGTAAACCCTTTTCATTTTTATACGTGCCAAAACCTCTTTTTGATACAAAATTAGTGCCGAATAGCCGCATTAATTCACGACTTTGTTTTTTTGATTTTTGACTTTTTGCACGGTCTGAATTAATAATTGTTATCGATCATACTTTTTAATTATAATTCAAAACATTGTATAAGTCAATTACAATAACCGATTTTTTGAAATTTTTTCCGATTATTGTCAACCTCATACTATCTGAAACCGATATAAAAAGCCTCTTGCACCAAAGACTTTTTTTCTTGTGTGCAGAAGATAAGCAGAAATCCGATCACACCGAAGGCCATATTGTTTATTTTTTTCTCAGTATTATATTAAAACTTCTGATCATGTTCCCACCGTCATTATTCCATTCTATCGTATCGGCATCAATAACCTTTATAGTGCCCTTGATGTTTTTAGATTGGACAAGAACCCGGGGAGTGCCGGGTACATATTCGCTTTTTGTTCCGTCAAAGTAGCTGTATACGCCATCAGAATAACTGACATTATACAGCGAATAATCTATTGTTCCTCCATTTTCTATAGGGGTTGACACGGAGATCAGATTCGGGGATGAAAGATGAAGCTCATAATTCAATGTAATACCGTTAATTTCTTCTGTTCCATAGTAATGCGCTTCGGGGTCTAACCTTAGTCCCTCTGCAATTTCACTATCTTCCGTCTCGCTTACGGCAGAATAGGATGATCCTTCTTCTGAACCTGCCGATATCTCTGACGACTCATCCCGGGAACTATCCTCTTTTGTTGAAGATTGAGTTTCCGACTCTTTCCCGCCGATCTCCTGTAATCCGGAAGATTCTTCGATTCCGGCAGGATCCCCGGGCTGAGAGCTTTCTTCTGTCAGGCTGACACTGCTTTGAGTTATTGATGATCCCGCCGTACTTAAATCGTGGGAATTTGAATCCTTACATCCGCCGGGAACGCACATGATCAAAACAGCAAGAAGGCACAAAATACATTTTGATTTTAACGACATAAATTCTCACCTGCTTCTTATTGTTCTTTGCAAGACTTATTATAATCATGATAGCATGAAGACAAGCGTAAGTCAATGTGTGGCTCAGCGAAAATTAAGACCGCCTTCTCCGAGAAAATCATGAAAGACGGTCTTGAATTTTGTCGCAGATTATAATAAGCGGTAAAAATTTTAAAAATCGACAAAAAACACTTTATTTTGTTTGGTAAATATGGTATTATTATCTTAATCTATTGTCTGCTTTTCAGGAAAACTCTGAATGGAAATGCAGAAAAACCCCGGCAGCCCGCCGGGAGAAAAATTATAAGGAGGTTATCCTATGTCACTACTCAAAAAATGTTTCGCTGAATGTCTCGGTACTTTTGTCCTTGTTGTTTTCGGATGCGGTACTGCTGCTGCCCTGGGCTGCGACGGCGCCAAACCGAATGAGGCATACTTCATGACTGCTCTGGCCTTCGGTCTTGTTATCGTTGCAATGGCCTACTCAGTCGGAAATGTATCGGGATGTCACATCAATCCTGCTGTATCTATCGGTATGCTTTGCAGCGGAAAGATGACCGTCACCGAGTTCTTTGCCTATATTGCTGCTCAGTTTATAGGCGGTATTGCAGGCGGCGCTGTTCTGTTTGCTCTTCTTCCCGGCTCCGGCTACGGCGCAAACGGTCTTTATGACAACAATATCTGGGCTTCGCTTCTTATCGAAATAATACTCACCTTCGTATTCGTTTTCGCAATTATCGGAGTTACTTCCAAAAAGCAGTTCGGCTCGGCAGCAGGTATCGTTATCGGTCTGACACTTACTCTTATCCACATCTTCGGTATCCACTTCACGGGTACATCCGTCAACCCTGCCAGAAGCTTCGGTCCTGCGATCTTCGCCGGCGGTGAAGCATTTACTAACGTATGGGTATTTATTGTTGCTCCTTTAGTAGGCGGCGTTCTGGCTGCTCTTGTTTACAAATTCATGGACGGCTGCAAGGAAGCAGAAGCTGAACCCGAAGCTGCTCCCGCTGCGCCTGCAAAAGCTCCCGCAAGAGCTAACGGCGGCAACCGCAAGAACAAGAAAAAAAGATAATTTTTACAGTAAGAATAATTACAAACATTCCGTCATCCCGAGCCTTCTCACTCTGAGCAGAACGCTCGGGATGATTGCATATCTTCCCTCTTATATAATATTAACAAAAAAGTCCGGAGACGAAAATCACTTACGCCTCCGGTTTTTTTATGTAGTAATAAACTATAAATTAATCAAGGATAATCTCGCCTTCTGCGGTCATGCCGATACCACAGGCATTACATTCGTCCGTATCAATATGCATAGCAGGTGAGAACTTCTCGCTTACGCGGATAACAACGTCACCGAAAATAAGCTTTCTGTCATTAGCGCCTACAGCAACGCTTACTATCTGCTTATCCTGAACACCGTATTCGGCAGCAGTTTCGGGTGTAAGGTGAATGTGTCTTTTTGCAGCGATAACGCCGTGATCGATCTCAATTTCGCCGGCAGGGCCAACAAGCTTGCATCCCGGAGTACCATCCAGATCACCTGATTCTCTTACGGGAGGAACTATACCAAGCTTACGAGCCTCTGTAAGTGAAACCTCAACCTGATTGTCAACACGAGTCGGACCAAGTATAGAAGCAACCATTTCGCCCTTAGGGCCAACTATAGTTACCTTTTCAAAACAGGCAAACTGTCCGGGCTGTGAAAGATCCTTTTTCTTTGTCAATGTTGCGCCCTTACCGAAAAGAGCCTCAAGAGCCTCTTCTGTTACGTGTACATGACGCGCAGAAACCTCTACCAATATTTTGTTCATCGTCAATCTCTCCGATCTTAATTTTATTATCCGGACACCACCGGATCATATTATTATTTTACAACTCTTTTTCATAATTGTAAAGCCTTTATTACTTTAATTATCGGCTTTAATTATCGGCTTCAACTTTACTATTCACTATACATTATTCACTATACATTATTCACTATTCAGCTTATCATAAGTATGTTCGCAATGTTCTTCTATCAGCTGCTGAAGTCTGAGGAAGTCCTCAAATGCAGCAGGCTTATCGGCAGGATTTCTCAGCAGGGCAGCAGGGTGCAGTATTGGCATCATAATAACTCCGCCCTTGCGGAAAATCTTTCCATGTTCTTTTTTTATTCTGATATCGGGTTTAATTATCCTGGCTGCGGCAATGCGTCCGAGGCAGACTATGATTTTAGGTCTTATAAGCGCGAACTGTCTGCGAAGCCAGGCGATACAGAGTTCCTGTTCTTCAGGCAGCGGGTCACGGTTCTGCGGAGGACGGCATTTGACAATATTAGCTATATAAATGTTTTTATTTCTGTCGAGGTCAACAGCTCTGAGCATTTTATCGAGAAGTATACCTGCTTTTCCCACAAAAGGTTCACCTTTCAGATCCTCCTGTTCACCCGGTCCTTCACCGATAAACAGTACTTCTGCGTCAGGCGCACCAACTCCGAATACTACGTTATGTCTGCCCCTTGAAAGGTCACATCTCTGACAAGACAGGCAGTCTTTTTCAAGATTATCAAGAAGTGAAGCATTATTCTGTATCATAAAACGGATCCTCCTGAATATAATAGAATAAAGTCTGATTAAAACGATCAATTTCATCGCACTATAATTGTACCACAACCCCCCAAATAATAAAAGCCCCCGGCGAGCCGGCGAGCCGCCGGACCCATAACGCGGGTATCGCTCCGCCCGGCGAGCCGCCGGTCCCGTAACGCGGGTATCGCTCCGCCCGGCGAGCCGCCGGACCCATAACGCGGGTATCGCTCCGCTTCGCATCCGCTCTGAACTTGCGGTTCATGCTGTACTGACCGCGTATCAGGCTTCTTGAGCAGCTCATTTTTTACCATT
>CACWRT010000097.1 GCA_902763365.1 uncultured Ruminococcus sp. | reverse complement strand
TGTAATGAACGAAAGATTCGACACGCTCATTCCAAGTATCCAATGAACAAAAAATTATCATAAACTCTTAGGTTGACAGCATTGCCCCTTTGGGGAAGCCGGCACGTCGAAGTCGACTGATGGGGGGCTTTGCGGTTGTTTTTCCCCATCGAAAATCAAATTTCCCTATCGAAAAACCGCATGGTTAAGCTATGAACTATAATCTAATCACTATTAACTATTCTATGTTGAGGCGGTGAATGGATGATCAAAAAGATCAAAATATTATGGAAAAGGCTGCATCCTTATATTTCTAAAGTGAATAATGATAATCTTTTTGCGATTGCAGGACAAAGTGCTTTTTTCTTTATACTTGCAGTTGTACCGCTTACAATGTTCGGGCTGTCGGTTCTGCAAAGCTTCCGCATACCTGTGGAAACTCTTGAAGAATTTTTAGGGCTTGTGCTGAATGATATGGCTTCATCATATGTATCGGATTTTCTCGGAAATTTTGAATATAACACATCCGGTATTTCAATAATTACACTTGCAGTTACTCTATGGTCGGCAGCGCAGGGGATACACGCAATTATAAACGGATTTAACCGTATACACGGAACTCACGAAAACAGAAACTGGCTGTTTCAGCGTCTGAGGGCAGTTGTTGTAACGCTTGTGTTGGTCATTATACTTGTTGCCACAATGATGGTGTTTGTGCTTGGTTCATCTATCAGCGCATGGCTCACACCTCAGATAAAGGATCTTCCGGAAATAATTGAAATGCTTTATAATCTCAGGTACTTCCTTGTATATATCTATCTCATACTGATATTTGCACTGATGTATCAGAAAGTCCCCAATCTTTCAAAGGAAGTGCGAAAGGATTTCGGATTCCGATCAAGCCTTCCCGGGGCTGTACTTTGCGCAACGGCCTGGTTTGCTATGTCTGTGGGCATTTCAATATACGTTGATGATTTCAACGGTTTTTCTATTTACGGAGGTCTTACACGGCTTGCGGTGATTATGGTGTGGCTGTATATGTGTATACTGTTTCTGATGCTGGGGGCGGAGCTGAATTTTGTGTATCATAAGAGTATTAGAAAAATACTTGTAAAGCCCAAATATAAAAGTCTGCTTGAAAGAGTAAGAAAGATCACAAGAAAATAATAAATGCTGTGAAGAAACGGTTTGACCATATCTTCACAGCATTGTTTTTTTATATCAGCATATTTTCAATGTTTTTTGTTGCACGGTAATCGCACAGTAGATAGCTGACCGCATTCATTATCATTATCAGAACAAACAGCATTATAAGTATCGTTATTGAGCCTATACCCGTAAAACGGAACAGCAGATATGAACCTGCGCATATAACGGCTTCTATCACAATAGCCATTGCCATATTGAAGAATATGTTGTAATTTCCTCTCAGGGCATTTAGCTCGTCATCCCATATAAGCTTTGGATTTACAGAATCCATATAGATGCCGAAATATGTTGCAAAGCTTACCGAAAGCAGACTTAACAGACAGCTGAACAGTGTGAATTTTATGCCTGTATTAAGCCACAGACAAGCGGCAATTACATAGATAAGCATTCCCGAGCCGCTTATTATTATGCTTACAAGTGCTTTAATATTGATCTGAGTAATATATGAAAGAGGTATATACTTGATAAATGCGAAATGCTTTCCTTCCCTTGTCAGAGCTGATGAAGCAATGCAGTTTACTGCCGTAACAAGTACCGATGCAGCAGTTACACCAAGCATGAAAAGCAGTACGGTTTCTTCGTTTCCGCTGTGTATGCCGTAAATGAATGATTCAAGGAAGTTTGTCTGTCCCTGCATTACTACAATAAGATACAGAAATGCCGGCCATATCAGATTTATCATTACGCAGTTAGTAAAATATGCAGGTGTTCTGAAAAGTATTGAAAATTCCTTTTTCAGATATGTTACCGAGGGTCTGCGCTGACGCATTTTCTGAATGGATATTTTGCTGCCCTTACGTCCTGCGCCGCTGCCCTGTCCGATACCGATAACGCTCGGAAAGTACATGACTTGGGCAAGCAGCATGAATACGGCAACAGCTGCGGCATTTATAGCCAGATAAATTATTATCTGCCATATTGAGGACAGTTCCATTGAATTTATAAGAAACTGTATATGCGGGAAAATACAGTTCATTACCGCAAGCACTGTATTGTCGGGTGCGGACATAGCTTTTATAAGCTCATTAGTGTCAAATCCGCTTTGAGATATCAGAAATACAATGCCTATAATAACTGCAAAGGTAAAAATTCCCGTTATCTTATTGACGGTATCCTTATTTTTAACGAACCTTGTAAAATACATTACAATAAGACAGAGTATACCGCAGTACACAAGAGGAATAATCGGCAGGGTTATCGTACCTATAACAGCGATGAGCCATGAATAAACAGGCATACCGCCGCCGATTATATAGCCTGCCAAAGCCGCTATGATAACAAGACATTCCATCACGCTTTCACTGATAAGAGCAGCGGTGAATTTTGAGCCTATTATCTGATACGGGCGAAGGGGGAGGGGAAGAAGGTTTTCTATATCTCCCGCAAAATAGAAAACAGAGAATATGACATTCAGTCCGAATATGAAAGAGAATGCAGAAATAAGATGCAGAAACAGCTCAACACCGTTTTGCTGTGTTCCGAATCCGGAAAGTGAATTTGTAAGGGCATATATTATTACTCCGACAAAAAAGGTCATAGGCAGCATTATTCCGAATCCTGCGATTATGCTCATCACTATATAGAATATTTTATTGCGTTTCTTTTCCTTGTCGCTCGGCTCAACACCCTGTATCAGAGCCGACACTAATCTTAAATACATTTTCATTTTTCAGTCAGCTCCAGGAATATTTTTTCAAGGGATTCATTTTTATTTTGTTTTTCCAGATCTTCAAGAGTTCCGTTATAAAGAATATGACCGTTTTTGATTATTACTACCCTGTCACAAAGCTTCTCGGCAACTTCAAGAACGTGTGTGGAGAAGAATACAGCATTGCCTTCTTTTGTATGGTCACGCATAAGCTGTTTAAGTTCAAATGCTGATTTAGGGTCAAGACCTACCATGGGTTCGTCAAGTATCCATACAGGCGGCTTATGAAGCAGAGCGGCTATTACCATGATCTTCTGACGCATACCGTGGGAATAGCTCATCATCGGACTTGAAAGAGCGTCCGTAAGACCAAATTTCTCGGAAAGTGTTTCTATTCTTTCTTTTCTGTCTTCTGTGGGAACATGATAAATATCGCCTATAAGCTGCAGAAACTCTGTTCCTTTAAGCCTGAGGAACATATCAGGGCTGTCTGCAATATAACCGATAGATTCCTTGGCTTTTATGGGATCTTCACGGATATTGAAGCCGTTGACAACGATCTTTCCCTTATCCGGCTTTATAATACCTGTAAGAAGCTTCATTGTAGTAGTTTTGCCCGAACCGTTCGGACCTATAAAACCAACTATCTCTCCGCCCTTTACATTGAAGCTGACATCATCGAGAGCTTTGACTGTCTTGTTGTAGGTTTTTGTTACATTTTCAAATTTGATCATTTCTATGACCTCCGACATTTCATTGTAAATACAGAAAACACATCAGATAACTGTTACCGTACAGGTTCGCTGTATTCCGTTATAAAGTGTTGCTGTGATGGTAGCTGTACCCTTTTTCATGGCTTTGAAAGAAGCGCTTCCGCTTGATTGAAGCATTTTTACAATATTATTATTGCTTGATTTGAAAGTCTTTGTACTGCATCCTGTATCGCCGGGTATATTTATCCCCAGTGTGGCTGTTTCTCCGACTTTCATTGTAATATTCGTTTTTGTCAGTGTTGCATAAGTAGGGGCTTTTTTTACATTCACGGTACAGGTTGCAGTTTTACCGTTATATAGTCTTACTGTAAGTTTTGCAGTTCCGACTCTTGCACCGACTACTGCTCCCGTATCATAATTGATAATGCTTAAAACATTGGGATTGTCTGTATAATAGGTGCGGCCGACTGCGGCAGTATCTGAGGGGATTATAGCGCTGAGGGTGTATTTTTCGCCTACGCCTATAGTGATACTTGAAGTTCCGAAAGTTACATTGGGCGAGGCAGGCTTTACTACAATATCGCATCCGGCTGTGAGTCCGTTGTCAGTTCTTGCAATTATACGAGTTGTTCCCGCCTTTTTGGCTGTTACTCTTCCGTTGACCGCCACAGCTACAGATGTATCTGATGAACCCCAGTTACAGGTCTTGCAGGCGGCATAGGGCGTAGTACTTATATTCAGGCAGAAGCTTTCGCCAATTCCCATTGTGAGTTTGGTTTTGCTAAGAGTGATTTTTGTGGGGGCAGGAGAAACCGTAACAAAACAGTTGGTATATTTCCCTGTATTTGTTTCGGCAGTGATCACAGTGAAACCTGTTCGCCTGCCTGTTACCTTCCCGTTTGACACAGATGCGACAGAATAATTGGAGCTTGTCCATTTGATAGTCTTATCTGCGGTAGAGGGCTGTATTGAAGAGGATAGCTGAAATGACTGACCGATAGCAATATCAGCTGACATTTTATTCATCTTTATCGTTTCTACGGCTTTACTCGGGGTGATGATTTTATAGGATGTTTTCACGCTGCCGGTAAATCCGTTTATGCCTGTTACGGTAACATAATAAGTTCCCACTGCCTTGCTGTTGTAATTTGAATATGTTACTTTGTAATCTCTGTTCAATGTAAGCACATTGTCTTCGTATTCAACCATTACGATAGGACGCTGGGCATATGACATCTGTTTGAATCCGGGTTTATCCAACGTTATGATACAATCGCTCATATTTACTCTTTTAAGCGGTTCTGTTCTGTCAAGACGTATTATTCTTCCGCACATTGTACATTTGTATACCGTGTATCCTCCCTGGTCATATGTAGGTTTCTGGACACGGCTTTTTACATAGTTGTGGCGTATCATGGGGGTAGTTTGGGTAAATGTTTCCCCACATTCATCACATTGTGATATCGTACTGCCCTTTGCAGTACAGGTAGCAGCTTTTTCATTGATAACAGTCTTGTGTTCATGAGTACATTCTGATATTTCTTTTGATTGTTCCTTCGATTGTTCGCTGACCTGTGATATTTCCGATACTTCCGAGATCTCCGAAACCTCGGATACCTCTGATACATTCGGTACATCTGTCAGTCCGGCGGCGTTTGCCGTAAAAGTAAGAAATACAGCAGCTGCTGCCGTCAATGCAGCCGTAATTGCTTTTCTTATCCAATTGTTACTTTTTTTCTGAGTATTTTTCAAAATATCAATACCTCCTTTTGTTATGCGGGGTCGGGTACGGAACCAAACGGTCCGTCAACAGCTTTTTCGTCAAGCTTTAATAACCTCATAAGTTCATTTTTAGAGAAACCCGCTTCCATCAGTTTATTTATGATCTCATTTATGCCTTCTGCGCGACCTTCTGCGCGACCTTCCGCACGGCCTTCTGCGCGACCTTCTGCGCGACCTTCCGCACGGCCTTCTGCGCGACCTTCCGCACGGCCTTCTGCACGACCTTCTGCGCGGCCTTCCGCACGACCTTCCGCACGGCCTTCCGCACGACCTTCTGCGCGACCTTCTGCACGACCTTCTGCACGACCTTCTGCACGACCTTCTGCACGACCTTCTGCACGACCTTCTTCTATTGCTTCTATTTTAGCTTCATTTATATCTTGTTCGGTTATTTTCATATCAAAAAACTCCCCTCTACTGATTATTTCAAGATTATCCATTTTAATCGCTTTACTGTACTGATATATAAGATTTCTTGCAAGTTTAATGTCATAATAATCCCGGATAAATTTTTCCATATCATATTTGCTTTTGACACAGAAAAAATCCGAATAAATTCTGAGAGAATTGTTTATCGTTTCATCTGTGCATTGATTAACAGCTGGAACGTATACATTATAAAGTGTCAACAAATCAGAATAAATGTTATTTTTTTCATCACGAAGCTTGATGATTTCTAAAGGCTCTGTGTTGCTTTTACTTGTCATAATAAAAGATATTACGACCCTGTTGAGCTTTTCGTATCGACCCTTTATTACTTTTTGACCTGCTACAGAACGGCAGGCGTAATAGATTGTTCTGTTTTTTATCAGTGTTTCGGCATATGTATTCTGCAAATCAAGTGAATACAAAGTATCTTCATCAAATGAAAACGTATCAAATCTGATATAATTATGCTCAATATTATCGGGCTGCATACTTGCCTGTGAATATACAACATCTGTTTTCAGTTCATGACCTGTAACGGATTTAAGCAGGGCAGCAAACATATCTCTGTTTCCAAAAATAATTGAGAACACGACATCATTTCTTGGAGGAAAATCCTCCCTGAACGGAACGTCCATTTCTATCACCTTCTTACTATACAATTATAATCTATCTGTCGGGCATTTGCAACAAAAAAATACACACCCGGGGCATAAAACATATAGTTTTATCCGAATGTGTATTCGCTTATAAAAAAACAGTCTTTTTATGACAATTCAAAAGCGCCTGTATACAGCTGGTAATATTTGCCTTTTTGAGCAATAAGCTGATCATGAGTGCCTTTTTCGATAACACGTCCAAGTTCCAGTACCATTATAACATCAGAATTTCTTACCGTGCTCAGACGGTGTGCTATAACGAATACCGTTCTGCCGTACATCAGTCCGTCCATCCCCTTTTGTACGAGAGCTTCGGTACGAGTATCTATACTTGAAGTAGCCTCGTCAAGTATCATTACGGGCGGGTCTGCAACAGCTGCACGGGCAATGGAAATAAGCTGACACTGTCCCTGTGAAAGCTGTCCGCCGTCACCTGTAATAAGTGTATTATATCCGTCAGGCAGCATTGAGATGAAATCATGGGCATTTGCAAGCTTTGCCGCAGCTATGCATTCTTCATCAGTAGCATCAAGCTTACCGTAGCGGATATTATCCATTACCGTACCTGTGAACAGATGTACATCCTGAAGAACTACTCCAAGAGATCTTCTAAGATCAGACTTTCTTATTTTGTTGATATTAATGCCGTCATATCTTATCTTTCCGTCAGCTATATCATAGAAACGGTTGATAAGATTGGTAATGGTGGTTTTGCCTGCACCGGTAGCGCCTACAAAAGCGATCTTCTGACCCTTATCTGCATTAAGGGATACTTCGTGAAGAACTGTTTTGTCCTCTGTATAACCAAAGTCAACTTCCTTCATGACAATATTTCCGTTAAGCTTTGTATATGTTGTAGTGCCGTCGCCGTGAGGATGCTTCCATGCCCAAATCTCGGTTCTTTCTTCGGTTTCGGTAAGATTATCATCTTTGTCATACTTTGCGTTTACAAGGGTCACATAACCGTCGTCGTGTTCGCTTTCTTCGTCCATAAGCTCAAACACTCTTTCAGCACCTGCAAGCGCCATTATAACGGCATTCAGCTGCTGCGATATTTCACTGAAGGGACGGGAGAAGTTCTTTGACAGCTGAAGGAATGAAGCTATTACGCCTGCTGTTATTGGGCTCAGACCAAATATGGAAAGTGCTCCGCCGACCATTGCTATAAGCACATACTGGATATTTCCCATATTATTCATGATAGGCATAAGTATGTTTGCATAAGTGTTCGCTGCTGTTGCACTTTTGCAAAGTGCCTCATTTTTCTTGTCAAATTCTTCTTTTGAAGCTTCTTCATGACAGAAAACCTTGACAACCTTCTGACCGTTTATCATTTCCTCAATATAGCCGTTTACTTCGCCAAGTTCCTTCTGCTGGGCGATAAAGTTTACTGCGCTTCCGCCTGCTATCTTGCCTGTGACCATAAGCATCATACCTACAAACAAAAGAACGAAAAGTGTAAGATAAACATTCATTGTTATCATGGCAACGAAAACTGTTATTATAGTGATGACCGATGAAAACATCTGCGGAAGGCTCATGGAAAGCATCTGGCGCAGGGTATCTATATCGTTCGTGTAGCGGCTCATAATATCTCCGTGGGAGTGAGTGTCAAAATAGCGTATCGGAAGAGTCTGCATATGTGCAAAAAGCTCATCTCTTATCTTTTTCTGTATCCCCTGGGAAATACTGACCATTATTCTGTTATATGCAAGACCAGCAAGAGCGCCTATAAGAAGTACGCCGCCTACAGTCAGTATCATTATGAGAAGATTCGTGAAATCAGGATTCTGCTGTCCCATAAGAGGAGTGATATATCCGTCTATCAGTATCTGTATAAACATTGCGCTGAGAGCGCTTGCTCCTGCGCTTATCACTATACAGACAAGAACAAGGATAAAACGGAAGGTATAGCCTTTAAGATAGCTTAAAAGTCTTTTAATTACCTTTCCCGGGTCTTTGATACGGGGAGCGTGCTTCATATCGGGCATAGGGGGAGCATTTTTCTTTTTAGCCATTACCTTCACTTCCTTTCTGCTGGGAATAATATACTTCCTGATAGATCTTGTTGTTTTTCAGCAGTTCGTTATGAGTACCCACAGCGGTTATCCTGCCCTTATCCATTATAATGATCTTATCGGCATCCTGAACGGAAGAAACACGCTGAGCTATAATTATCTTGGTAGTGTCGGGTATCTCACTGAGGAATGCCTGACGTATAAGCTTGTCTGTTTTTGTATCCACTGCGCTTGTGGAGTCATCAAGTATGAGGATTTTAGGCTTTTTGAGCAAAGCTCTTGCAATACAAAGCCTCTGACGCTGACCGCCCGAAACATTTGTTCCGCCCTGTTCGATATATGTATCGTATTTGTCGGGCATACGTTCGATAAAGTCCTCAGCCTGTGCAAGACGGCAGACTCTTTTTATTACCTCATCCGATGCCTCTTTATTGCCCCATCTTAGATTTTCCTTTATCGTACCCGAAAACAGGATATTTTTCTGGAGAACCATAGCAACGCTGTCACGGATAGTTTCAACGTCATAATCCCTGACATCCTCTCCGCCAACAAGAACACGTCCTTTTGTAGCGTCATAAAGACGGGGGATAAGCTGTACAAGGCTTGATTTGGAAGAACCGGTGCCGCCTAAAATACCTACGGTTTCACCCGATTTTATTTTAAGATCAATATCGGTAAGGCAGAGCTTATCCATACTTTTTGCATAGCTGAATGATACGTTTTCAAAAACGATACTGCCGTCTTTAACAGTTTTGAGAGCCTTTTCATTGTTTTTGAGATCTATATCCTCGTTAAGAACCTGAGATATACGCTCGGCGGAGGCACGTGAGAGAGTTACCATTACCATTATCATTGACAAGAACATAAGGCTCATAAGTATCTGGAAAACATATGTCATCATGCTTATAAGCTCGCCTGTTGTCATAGTGCCGCCGACTATTTGCTGAGATGCTATCCATGAAATTATAAGTATACAGCTGTATACGCTGAGCTGCATCACCGGCATATTGAAAGCTACGATTTTTTCGGCCTTTGAAAAATCCTTGTAAATAAGATCGGATATTGCGCCGAACTTTTCCACTTCATGATCTTCACGGACAAAGGATTTTACTACCCTTATACCGTGAAGGTTTTCCTGAACTACATTGTTCAGTTTGTCGTAGGTTTTGAAAACACGTCTGAATATGGGATGAGCAAATTTTATGATAATAAAAAGCACTATCATAATTACCGGCATAAATGCAACGAAAACAAAAGAAAGCTGTACATTTATACTGAAAGACATTATCATGGCAAATATCATCATAAAAGGCGCGCGTATTGCGACGCGTATTATCATCTGATATGAGTTCTGAATATTTGTAACGTCGGTAGTAAGTCTTGTGACAAGGCTTGATGTAGAAAATTTGTCTATATTTGAGAATGAATAATCCTGTATTTTATAGAACAGATCATGTCTCAGATTTTTTGCGAAGCCTGCGCTTGCCTTAGCCGCGTATTTGCCCGACAAAGCTCCGAAAAGCAGAGCTGCGAATGCTACTCCTGCAAGTATCAGGCCTGTTTTCCAGATATAATCCATATCATTTTTGTTTACACCGTCGTCGATCAGTGTTGCCATAAGAAATGGCAGAAGAACTTCCATTACAACTTCAAGTGTGACAAAAAAAGGCGCAAGCAGTGAGGGGACTTTATATTCCCTTATACACTTAGCCAGAGTTTTTATCATATAGCAGATTCCTCCGTTTCTTTTTATTATTTTTGGAAGCGTGGGTTTGAGTTATTACTCAATATTGTGTTTGATCTTGTCAAGTATTCTTAGAAATGTTTCTATTTCTTCATCGTTAAGATCATTACGGAGCATAGTTTCGCTTTCATCAACTTTTACCATAGCTTTGTTGTAATATTCCCATGCTTTTTCTGTGAGAGTAAGCTTTTTGAGTCTTGCATCATAGCTGACGCTTTCGCGGTTTACATATCCTTTTTTTTCCATGAGCTGAAGTATTCCCGACACGGTAGACCGTCTTATTGAAAAATTATATTCAATGTCCTTCTGGAATATATCCTTATCACGGTTTGAGGCAAGATAACCTATTATCCAACCGTTTTTTCTGGTTATCTCATCTTCATGTTCTTCCAGAGCGCTACTGTTTTTGCATTTTCGTTTCATCATATTGTTGACCTTGCTTATCTCGATACCCAGATATTTTTCGTACATTTTTTCACCTCCCGGAATGTGTATTAACTTCTATTGCCCTACAATGGTTTTCTTACACATTGTTAGCACACTTACATTTTATCACTATACGCTATTCTTGTCAACCGGCGAGCCGCCGGTCCCTAAACGCGCCGGCGAGCCGCCGGTCCCTAAACGCGGGTATCGCTCCGCCCGGCGAGCCGCCGGTCCCTAAACGCGGGTATCGCTCCGCTTCGCATCCGCTCTGAACTCGCCGCTCA
>CACWRT010000096.1 GCA_902763365.1 uncultured Ruminococcus sp. | reverse complement strand
CCAAGCTCTGAGCTCTTAGCTCTTAGCTTTGAGCTATGAACCCCGCGTATCAGGCTTCTTGAGCAGCTCATTTTTTACCATTGATAATATTTTTGCCAATTATAATTTTACACTAACCGAGCCGCCGGACCCTAAACGCGGAGTTCGCTTCACTACGTTCCGCTCTGGGCTCATCGCTGCAACCTTTACTTGTCACGGTTATTGCTATTTTATCGACTGTTATTTTATGTTCCTCATTGATATCCCCCATTTTTCGGCTATTTTTCCCAACGACAGAAAGAAACTGCAAAATCAAAACATAATTTCTCAATTCATTTAACTATGTGTCAGACCTGAACATTCATTATTCACTATTCATAAACTTCATTTCGCAAATTATTGTTCAATTTTTTTTACGGATAAATGGGTTGAAAGTTGACAACAAGGAAGAAAAATGGTATAGTATGTAATAAGGGTCGGCAGACCCGCAAAATGCAATCGATAGAGGTGCGGTATCGGGTGTAGCAAAGTGGAAACTGCCAAAGTTTTTGATACTTTGCGAATAGCTTTACCGCCGAAAAGAAAAATCCGGCAAATTTTTCTTTGGTCACATATCACAGTGGTCTGTGACTGTCATCATATTCTGTGATGGAGAGCTATCTATAAATATCCGCCTGTTTGCGGAAATATAGGCTTTGTCATTTCAGCGTATGGTGGATCGGTTTATACAGCCGGTCCCTTTTTTTACGGTTGATGACGCAGTATTTAAAGAGGAGAGAAAAAAATGGAAAAAAAGTATAATGTAGGTATCATCGGTGCTACAGGTATGGTGGGTCAGCGTTTTGCAACACTTCTTGAGAACCATCCTTGGTTCAACGTTACTGTTCTTGCAGCAAGTGCAAGAAGCGCAGGCAAAACATATAAAGAAGCCGCAGGCAATCGCTGGGCTATGACTGTTCCTATGCCAAAGTCTATGGAAGACATGGTGATAGTGGATGCCGCTGACATAGAGGCAGTTGCTTCCAAAGTTGATTTTGTTTTCTGTGCAGTTGATATGAAAAAGGAAGATATCCGCGCACTTGAAGAAGCTTATGCAAAGGCTGAATGCCCCGTTGTTTCAAACAACAGTGCTCACCGCTTCACTCCCGATGTTCCTATGGTTATTCCTGAAATAAACAACGACCATATCGCTATAATCGAAGCTCAGAGAAAACGTCTCGGCACAAAGAAAGGCTTCGTTGCCGTTAAATCAAACTGCTCGCTTCAGAGCTATGTTCCCGCCGTACATCCGCTTATGAAATACGGCGTTAAAAAAGTACTCGCTTGTACCTATCAGGCTATCTCCGGTGCCGGAAAGACTTTTGAGAGATGGCCCGAAATGATAGACAATGTTATCCCCTATATCGGAGGAGAAGAGGAAAAGAGCGAACAGGAACCCCTCAAGATCTGGGGTAAGATCGAAAACGGCGAAATAGTAAAGGCATCCGAGCCTTCTATTACAGCTCAGTGTATCCGCGTTCCTGTATCAGACGGTCATACGGCTGCTGTTTTCGTAGAGCTTGAAAATAATCCCAGAATCGAACAGATAATCAGCGACTTGGAAAACTACAGCGGCAGGCCTCAGGAGCTTCAACTGCCGAGCGCACCGAAACAGTTCCTCCACTATTTCAGAGAAGCTGACAGACCCCAGATAAAATCCGAGAGAAACCTTGAGGGCGGTATGGCTGTTTCAGTAGGCAGACTCAGAGAGGATACACAGTATACAATAAAATTTGTTTGTATGTCACATAACACCCTCAGAGGCGCAGCAGGCGGCGCAGTACTTCTTGCCGAGCTCCTTTGTGCAGAAGGCTATATTACTAAATAATTATTTAACATCGGAGAGGTATTACGCAAAAAGGAATATATCGGAGGAGAAAAATGAAATTCGAGCATTTTTTTGGTACAGATACTTGTGATACTTCGGTCGGGATCAAAAAAATCCTGTCAAAACAAAATCAGAACGGGTATAACGAGTTTTGGATATCCAATGATGATTTCTTTCCATTCATGGCAGTATTGACTAAAGATCAAAAAGCTTACGTTCATTTCTTTGATGAAGAAGGAAGCCCTGGTCTGCGAGGAATTGCTGATTATGACATATCAGAGCAGAATGGAACTGACATTTTCTATTCCAACAACGGTTCTGAGCAAATTTACGTAGAGAATTGCTGCGTTATACCTCTTGATAAAGCAATTGCCGTCATTGAAGAGTTTTTTTTAACAAATAAACTCCCTCAAATTATTCATTGGGATCCGTTATGGGAAGAATCGGAATGATTTATCATTCAAATGAACGGCTTTAGCTTTCATAATTCTAAGAAAGGATTGATTTTATGTCAGATCATATTTTTACAGGTTCGGGCGTTGCAATCGTTACACCTATGAACAGTGACGGCAGCGTTAATTATGATGAATACGGAAAAATCATAGACTTTCAGATCGAAAACGGTACGGATGCTATTATTGCCTGCGGTACAACAGGCGAATCAGCTACAATGGATGCAAAAGAACATTGTGACGTCATAGATTTTACCATTAAAAGAGTAAACAAAAGAGTCCCCGTTATAGCAGGAACAGGCAGTAATGATACCGCTTTCGCAGCTGAGCTTTCCAAAGAAGCTGAGCAGCTGGGTGCAGACGCATTGCTTTCTGTTACTCCCTACTATAACAAAACATCACAGAACGGTCTGATAAGACACTATAACTACATTGCGGACAGAGTAAATATTCCGATAATACTCTATAATGTTCCTTCAAGAACAGGATGCAATATAAAACCTGAAACCTACGCGCAGCTTTGCAAGCACCCCAACATCAAGGCAACCAAGGAAGCTAACGGCGATACCTCTGCGCTTGTACGTACAATGGCTCTTTGCGGCGATAATCTTGATATATACAGCGGTGAGGATAGTCAGGCTTTTGCTATTACAGCAATGGGCGGTCTGGGTGTTATATCGGTATTTGCAAACGTGTGCCCGAGAGAATGTCACGAAATGATGCAAAAAGCACTTGACGGCGACTTCAAGGGCAGCTTTGAGATGCAGAAAAAATATATTGCTCTTATGGATATGCTGTTCTCGGACGTAAACCCGATACCTGTAAAGGCTGCTATGAATCTTTTGGGATATAACTGCGGTCAGTGCAGACTTCCCCTTGCGCCCATGAGCGACAGCGGACTTGAAGCACTTAAAAAGTGTATGCAGTCATACGGTCTGATCTGATATTATCAGGCTTAATACTACTCTTGTATTTTTATAGTAAACACATATAGTACTTGCATTTTGTTATTCCGAACGCAGTGAGTATTATTTAATAACCATTCGCCCGGGACAACAAATCGTATATCGCATTTATTAACTTCGTTTACTATAATTCCACAGATATTAAAAAAACAGCAGAATTCACTTTCATAATTCATTATGGATCTTGAATTATAATAAAGTTAACGGAGAAGTTGAAAATGACAAAAATAATTTTATCCGGCTGTTCGGGAAAGATGGGCGCAAGCATTATCGCCTGTGCGGCTTCGAGAACAGACTGTAAGATAACTGCGGGAATTGATATAGTTGCACCGCAGAATGCGGAAATTGAATATGCAAAAAGCTTCAGCGAGCTTAAAGAGGGCGGCGAAGTCATAATAGACTTCTCCAACCCTGCTCTTCTTGACGATATGCTCAGCTTTGCCAAAGAAAATAAACTGCCCTGTGTTATCTGCACAACAGGCTACAGCGAAGAGCAGAAAGCAAGGATTTTTGAAGCAGCAAATACTATCCCTGTATTTTATTCAGGCAATATGTCACTGGGTATCAATCTTATCATAGAGCTTGCAAAGAAGGCTGCCGCCGTATTCGGCGAAGATTTTGATGTAGAGATAGTTGAACAGCATCATAATCAGAAGCTTGACGCCCCCAGCGGTACTGCCCTTATGATAGCAGACGCTGTTGCCGAGGTCAGAGACGAAACTCAGTACGTATACGACCGCCACGCATATCGTAAAAAGCGTGAAAAGAAAGAGATCGGAATACATTCCGTTCGCGGCGGCAATATTGTAGGCGAACATGAGATAATTTTTGCGGGAACCGACGAAATTCTCAAAATCAGCCATAGTGCAAGGTCAAAGACAGTTTTTGCAGTAGGCGCACTGAATGCAGCTGTTTTCCTCAAAGGAAAAGAGCCGGGAATGTATAATATGTCAGACCTGCTTGCATCAAAATAAAAAAATCAACAGAAAAGGAGTATGACTGTATGAATCCGACTATCACGACGTATGAGAACATAACACTTATAACCCTTCACAATATACCTGCGGATATCAGCTATATTGCGGAAGTATTCACGAAAATAGCGGCTATGGATATAGACGTAGATATGATCTCAATATCCCCGTCGCAGAGTACGACAACGAGCGTATCATTTACAATTAACGACGATGACCTTATTAAAACCATCAGTTTCACATCGGGACTTGAAGACGGAAATGTTAAATCAGTCGTCAGCTCCGCAAACTGTAAGATCAGTATTGATGACGACGAAATGGTAAACTGCCCCGGCGTTGCGGCAAAGGTATTTTCTGCCGTAGCAGGCTCGCAGACTGAGATCAGACTCGTCACAACAAGCGAAACTCAGATATCCATACTTGTCACTAGACAAGATTTTGATGCAGCGTATGCCGCTGTAAACAATGCTGTTAATAATTGATGAAATTGTTTTAATGAGCTTAGATAATATAAGTCATAAAAAAATCAACCGCTTATCCATATTTGGACGGTGGTTGATTTTTTATTTCTCTTAACTGTTTTTATAAACAGAACATTTTTTGTATTCATCATCATAATCTTTATTGCATTTTTCTTTAGTTTCAATTTCTGAAAGATATTTTCCACAAAGCTTACAGTAATAATCTCCCTGTGAAAAAAGAGCTCCTCTGGATTCATAATCCAGATACGGACATCTTGCCATTAAAATCACCTCTCTTCTATCGTATATTTAATCACTGATATTAAAAATTTCATCAGGATAATCATTAGTTGATAATATTGCTCCACCATTATTAAGTATTTTAAATCTATTCGGAAAACGTTCATTAATTTTGTCGTATAAATCATTACTAAATTTCTTATACGAACCTTTGAAGCTTTGATTAGTAAGTGCAACAAATCCTTTTTTTCCATCCATCAGGATACCTTTATGAAAACATGTAAAAAATGGTGAATTATTAGTATCTGCAACTAATTCAAGATATTGTAAATTGAATGAATAATCAAAGAAATCATCATCATACAAACTAACAGATAATTCTAATTTTTCAGAATCTGATGCAAAATACTTTCCATTATTATTTACCGGCTTAATTATAAGTTTACAGAATTTTTCTTTACTCATATGACAAGTACCTGCTCCATTGTACATTTTTTTTAAAGAACCGATATAATAAATTACTTCATCAATTATAGCTTCATTATCTTCTTTGTATTGACTGTTATTGATAATAGATCTGATTATAAATACACCTATTATACAACCTATAATGATAATTACTACTTCAAACGACAAAAATATCACTCCATTTCAAATTATCTTATACTTTCATACATATACTACCATATCTCGGCTGATAGTACTTATAAGTACTATAATGTTATATTAACATAAAAACATGATAAAGTCAATAGTACAATAAGGTACTAAGGATGATAATAATGTATTTCAGAAGATTGCGTGATATGAGAGAAGATCATGATTTAAAACAAAGTGATGTAGCAAAATATCTTGGAATAGCTCAGACTGTATATTCAAGATATGAACGAGGATATCAAACCATACCTGTAGAGCATTTATTAAAACTAGCTGACTTCTATGATGTTACCACAGACTATCTTTTAAATAGAACTGATAAACTAAAATAAAAAAAGACTGCATATGCAGTCGAAATGAAACAAAATCATTTTAATGTCGCAGTCAGTCCGATATGCCTTTAAATATTCTCAGCTCACCTCCAATGTAAGAATCCGGAACATTGAAGAAAGTAAAAAAGATAAGCGTAAAAGTTTCGTCCACCTTTTCAAAGGTGGCGGATTCCAAAGGCAGAGCCTTTGGCAGGGTGCAGGGGCGGAGCCCCGCGCGGGGGAAAGGGCGGGGGAAAGGGGCGGCAGCCCCTCCGAATCAGCGCTTGAATAAAATCTCGTGAGGGATAGCGAAAATTTCTCTGGTAACGAGATGGGCGGTAAGATGAGGGGCGGTGTCTGCGCTTACTGCACCATACTCAGCGCCCTGACGGCTGCATATAATGCCTGCGCGAAACTCGTGATACCAATCAGTAACGATAGCAAGACGAGGGTCAAGAGCATTTTGGCTTATTATTTCACGGGAAAAGCGTATATTTTCCTGAGTAGTAGTGGACCGGTCTTCCTTGAAAAGCCTTGAGCCGTCAATTCCTTTTGCAGTGAGATAACTGTACATACACTGTGCTTCACTCATGTTTTCCCCTTCACCCTGACCGCCTGAGAGTACTGCCTTGCTGTCGGGATGATCGCTAAGATACTCAAAAGCCGCATCCATCCTGTACTTGAGCGCCAGACTGGGTACATCTCCCCTTACCTGACAGCCTAAAACCACAACAGTCGCTCCTTCCGGCGGCTGTTTTTTTGACCCGTGGATCATAAGCCCTATAGCAGCAGCTGCATATACAAAAAACAATATTATCAGTACAAGTATTATATCTGTTATGATCTTCATCGCTTTATTCCTTCTTATTTTAGTCAGCAGCTTTCTCAGCGGTGTATAAAATACTGCAGTCAACAGCGTCAGGGAAAATATAAAAACACCAACAATAATACCGAAACCGAAAAATGACGAAATAATATACCAATATATCATTCCTAACGATATGATAACAACCAATATCCTTATGACAAGGCTCAGAATTCCTCTTTTTTTATCATCCAACTAAACTTCCTCCCATCTTTTCAATACATAATTACAGATTCTTCTCCGTTTCCTGCCTTCTGATATCCAGGATAGAACTTCTTCTCTTTGTATGACAATAAAAATTTATTAATCACATTTAATATATTTCCAAAAAAGTATTGACATACTCTATTGTACAGATTGTAATTAATCGGTAATAAAAATTACATATATTTTATATGTTGAAAACATTTCAACCATATCAACATCATAAAAGATCGCTGTTTATCAACTTTTCAACCGAGTTTTCAACAATTTTACACTGAGTTTTCCCCACTTTCAACCAAGTTTTCAACATTTACACTTTGTATAATAGTGTGGAGTGTGAAATTCCAATTTTCAGCTACCTGAAAACAACATTATCGGGCGGAAAGAAGGATAAAAACAACAGCATGAAAACCATACAAACGATCGAAAGAATAAGCGGTACACTAAGCCATTCTATTTTTCTGCTGCCTCCATAAAGACGATATCCCACCCACTGAGCAAGCGGTATACATACAGCCGCAGTGATCCAGTAATAATATGCCCCATCAAAAAATTCAAAACACCTGAGCAGCAGACCGATACAGATACTACCAAGGCAAAGCACATACATCCCCATAGCTTTTGCGCATACAAACCGCTGTAAAGACGGCCGCAGGCAGGACAGCTCTATCAATATCCATAAAAGATAAACTATCCCCAAGGGCTTGTAAACTTCCCAACAGCTGTACGAATGACTGCCGAAAAGCAGACTCCAGACCGCTCCTCCGCTGAAACTCACAGAATAAAACAGCAGTGCACCGCATAAAACCATCAAAACCGTTCCGATCAAAGGAAAATACTTTTTCACAATATCACCCTTTGATTATATGAAAGCGAACGTATATTAATTAATATTTATTATAGCAATTAGCTCAAAGCATTAAACCCGTATGTTAATACTTTGAGCTATAAAGTAAATCTGATATCAGAAAAGTGAAAGCTTAACTATAGTTTTGTTGGAAACAGCACCTAAGATACCGTCAACATCTTTGATCGCAAATTTAACAAGATTATCCGGATCGTCATAATTCTTTGAGATACCGTCATCTTCATAAAGATCATACTCGATGTTGTCGTCGGTAAACGCAATTATCTCAAACATAGATGTATCCATCTTATCTGTACACTGGGAGGTTCTGCAAAGGGGAAGCAATTTGTTCTTTCTGATAAACAGAGGAACTTCATTAGCCGCAGCGGTAACATAGTGCATACCCTTTCTCATTACCTGAAAACGTCTTACAGATGAGGATTTGAATACAACAAGAAGCATATCCTCGGGCAGATATACATAACGCCCTATGGCATTAGGTTCATATATGGGTGTAATCATAATGCTTTCACCCACAAGAATCTGATCCTCAACGGTTCTTGCAAAATTGTCCGAAGGATATTCAAAAGCAAGAGGCTTGAACATCATGTCGTTTTTAAGACAAGCCTTCATATATTCACTGTAAAGATACGGAATAAGGCTGTATCTTATGGAAATAATACTTCTGAAATCCTCGGTATCGCCCAATTCATAACATTCCTGTCTGCGTGTTCCGATTGCAGAGTGGTTTCTCATAAGCGGTGTAAAAATGCCGAATCCCAGCCATCTCATCATAAGCTCTCTCGTACAGTTGCAGCCGAATCCCCCCAGATCCGCGCCGCTGTAAAGATAACCGCACATATTAAGCGAGGGCATCATCTGTATGTTCATTTTAAGATGTGACCACCATGACTGATTGTCGCCTGTCCAGATACCGCCCCAGCGGTGACTTCCTATGTATGAAGCACGGGAGAAAAGCAGCATCCTCTTATCGGGTACAATCTTATCAAAAGCTTCGGAAGCCGCTCTTGTCATAAACGAACCGTATATATTATGTACCTGATCGTGACGGACTATCCTGCCGTCCATATTATGATAGAAGCTTTCATAATCCTTCATTCTGTTTGAAAGTGATGTAAGCTTGTCTTTCAGTTCAAAAAACTTTGAAGGATCGTTTGTATCAAAGTCAAAATTCTGTACATATTCTTTTACTTCATTTACGCCGTCCTCAGTATAGAACATAGCAGGCTCATTCATATCATTCCAGAAGCCTTCAATTCCGCAGTCAATAAGCTTCTGATATTTTGAGCCAAACCACATTCTTGCTCCTGTATTCATGAAATCAGGGAAATGTGTCTTGCCGGGCCAAACACCGGCAATAAAATCTGTTCCGTCACTCTTTTTACAGAAAAGCTGATACTGTCTGCCTTCCTCATAAAGCTCATAGCCGTTTTCTATCTTGACACCTGCGTCAATAATAGGAACAAGACGGATACCTTCCTCCCTCATTTCCTTTACAAATCCGGGAAGATCCGGGAAACGCTCTTCACTGACGGTAAAGTCCTTGTAACCGTCCATATAATCTATATCAAGGTAAACAGCATCAAGGGGTATTCCGGCATCTCTGTGCTTTCTGACTACTTCCCTGATCTCATCTTCATTCATATAGCTCCAGCGGCTCTGCTGATAACCGAAAGCCCATTCGGGAGCAATATAACTGCGTCCGATCATTTCCCTGAACTGTTTTACTATATCATAAGCACTCCTGCCCTCGATCACATATACAGTAAAATCAGAACAAGAAGGCTCAATATTAAGCATATTAAAGGAAGTATATCCTATATCGAATTTCACATCACTTGCACAATCAATAAAAAATCCGACATTTATCATACCCGATACCACTATGAAATTGTGGGCACCATATAAAGATGCCTTGTCTTCCGTCTGATTCGGCTCATCAGTACAAAAACTGCGGTAAACTCTCCCTCTCTTGTTAAGCCCGCCGTTTGCCTCTCCAAGTCCATAAACAATATCGTCATTTTCCATTTCATAATTGAAAATGATCTTTCCGTTCATTTCAATTTCACTGAGATACTGTATAGGGTCTGTTGAAGTTTCAACAGGAATTGCAACAGCACCTGTTTCTATAGGATTTCCGTAAACAAATTTCTTGATCATACATTACCTTCTTTCTGCCGGCAAACTAAAAGCCGGTCAACCGCAAGAAGTCCTACAATTCACCAAATCAAAGATCATGTGAAAAAACAGACCTCTCTTCATAAACATCCTTTTCATATCCGCTTTTAAGATAAGCAGAAGCATAGGTTTCCATCATAGAAATATAATCTTCATAATCCTTGAATTCTGTCATTACCAACGCTCTGTCACTGCATATAATTTCCATGCCAAGCTTTTTGTATAACCCGATCATTTCAGCGGTAAGTGTCGATACCATTTCCTGTTCTGTGTAATTGTCGTTGTCTATCTTAATAAAATATGTAAGGGATACCGGAACAGACAATTCTCTGTCTTTACTTTCGGCACTAAAAAGCTGATCACTTTCTTTATATTCCTCATCAAAATAATAATTGATACATTCAATTTCCTTGTCCGATACATTCTTGTCGGAATAGCTCAGGTATAAAAGAAAATAAAGCAGATCATCTTTTACTTCATTTTTAAGACTGCCGTTCCCATCTGCAAATATTCTTTCGTTCATATCATCACAAAGGTTCAGAAACCTTTGGAGCGTGTTTTTTATCTCGATATCCATTTTATCTCCTATTTCTGTATATAATTGTAATCCTCCTGACGGATATACGCTATCATTTCTTCTCTGCCCTCGGCAGTAAGCGGAAAACTGCGTTCAGATACAATCTCATCTATACTTTTGTCATAGCAGTATTCACCATGCCATATCTTGACCGTCATTATTTCCTCCTTGGGTGACGGTATTATTCTATAATGAAAAAGATAGTGACACTCTGTATAGTCATTATCATTTTCAAACCACATTATCTTCGGCAACTCTTCGCACTGTGCCAAAACCTCTTTTTGATACAAAATTAGTGCCGAATAGCCGCATTAATTCACGACTTTGTTTTTTTGATTTTTGACTTTTTGCACGGTCTGAATCAGAAATTATGAATTATTTATCGTCTAAGGTAATTTTCACTAAATTACACATTTTTAATCGTTTGTTGTCTTTATACAGAACTGATGACCAAATAGAGCAGCAACCATATGACGATACTTTTACAAAAGAAAGACTATGGCGGAATAGTTTTGACAACACTTGCAATGACAGATAAGAAAGCTATAAGCAAATTCATACTATTCCCGATTATACGACTCCTGACCTACTATAAAAATATAGCGCCTGAGACTGCCCCAGGCGCAATTTTTGAAAGATTAAAGAGCAGCCTTTGCCTGTTCAACAAGAGCTGTGAAAGCCTCTGCGTCAGCGATTGCGATCTCGGAAAGCATTTTTCTGTTGAGAGTAATGCCTGCCTTTTTAAGGCCATTCATGAAAGTAGAATAGTTTATGCCGTTAGCCTTGCAGCCAGCAGAAATACGAGTGATCCAGAGTCTTCTGAAATCACGCTTTCTCTGCTTTCTGCCGATATAAGCGTAGTTACCGCTCTTCATAACAGCTTCTTTAGCCATCTTGAAATGCTTACTCTTAGCGCCCCAGTAGCCCTTAGCTAACTTTAAAATCTTTTTTCTTCTTTTGCGTGTTGCCAACGCACCCTTTACACGTGCCATATTCTATACCTCCGTAATAAACTTTGTTTTCAGCCTATCTGCCGTTTGCTGCGGCAGTTATCCCTTCACATTCCTTAATTATTTATAAGGAATAAGCTTCTTTACTGCTGCTACATTTGTCTTGTCAGCAACAACAGTCTGTCTGAGACCTCTCTTACGCTTTGTTGTCTTCTTGTTGAGGATATGAGACTTATTAGCGTGTGCACGAATAACTTTTCCATTCTTAGAGAGCTTAAAACGTTTTTTAGCTCCGCTGTGTGTTTTGATCTTAGGCATATTAAGAACCTCCTTGATGTTTCTTTAAATATTCTCCGTTTCCCTTCAATGAATGACGAAGACCCTTTATCTGTTCGGCTTAGGTGCCATAAACATGAGCATATTGCGTCCTTCAAGCTTAGCAGGCTTCTCCACTATCGCAAACTCCTGACAAGCATCTGCGAATCTTTTCATAACTTCAAGTCCCAACTCCGGATGTCCCATTTCTCTTCCTCTGAAACGGATAGACACCTTTACCTTATCGCCGTTTTTAATAAACTTCTGCGACTGGTTAAGTTTTGTATTGAAATCATGAGTGTCAATATTAAGCGAAAGTCTGACTTCTTTAATGTCAACGACCTTCTGATTCTTTCTTGCTTCCTTTTCTCTCTTGGACTGTTCAAAACGATATTTACCGTAATCCATTATTTTACATACAGGCGGCTGAGCCTGAGGAGCAATCTTCACAAGATCTACACCTGCCTGTTCCGCCATAGCAAGAGCTTTGGAAGAAGACATTATTCCGAGCTGAGCTCCGTCCGAGCCTATTACTCGTACTTCCTTATCACGAATTTCCTCGTTGATCTGAATTACCTGTTTGCTAATGTTAAAGCACCTCCAAAACAATTTCAGGAACAAAATAAAGCACAGACCAATATCCGTCTGTGCATCAAAATCATGATCTGCCCAAAGAGCATTTTCAGATATTGACCCGCAGCAGACATTACCCTACAGGTGAAAGCCATTAAGCTTTACTTTGTTTTTACCTTATTACTATACCACCTTTTGACCACTTTGTCAAGCATATTTTATACAAAATTCAGCCGGGATACCTCTGAACACATAGCACGGGTATCACTGCGCTAATGCTCCGCTTTGACCGCATCGTCTTACATTATTTAGTGACTCAAAAATAATTTATAATGCTGCCATTAATAATATTCGGTGCCAACTTAACTTACACTACTTTAGACTTTAAGGTAAAAACGTGATATTCCAGTAATTCCTAACTCCTAGCTCCTAATTCCTAATTCTTATTGTTTCCTCTTGAGTTCTTCAAATTCAATTCCGGGTTCAAATGAATTGCCTTCCTCAACAAGATAGATATCAGGGTCATTTGTATTCTGATAAACGTGATCATATTTAGTAGAAGCCATAACTGTACCTTCACTGCCAATAAAAGAATTCTGTTCATTTATCATTTCTGAATTCAGATCTGAAATTTTATCATGCGAACGGGAATTTTCTGCTATGATCTGTTGCTGAACATTTGAAGTATGCGCAATAGTTTCATTTACAATTCTCTGCTGTCTGTCAAAAGAAGCAGCACTCGCCTGTGCCATACCCATCTGAGCGTTATTTGCAAGCATCATGGCATTATTACGTGCTTTTTCGATATCTTCATGATGTTCAAGCGATTTAAATATTTTATTAAATTCTTTTAAAGAACTATCAAAGCTCTGAGCAGTACTTAACAATGTAAACTCAAATGGTGTATACCAGAAAATTTCTTTTACAGTCTGTATCACATTCTGAGGCCGCATAGTCATACCAAAATAACTTGGAGTAGGCATCATCTGTATAGTGGATCTCTGGGTTATCCTGCCCATGCTGATAACAGCTGTCCGGCATAACAAGCTTGCCTGACTGCCATTGTCAAATCTGCCTTTGTATTGCTTTTCCTTTATATCAACAGAAACATCTACATAACCCATCGACAAATAATTACGGGCAATATTACGAAGTTTACCAGTTAGTTCATCATCAATATAATCGTTTGATTTAATAACAGACAACCGGTTTACACCTGTTTTTATAGCAATATCATCACAAAGCTCATCAGCTGACATAATTCCTCTTAATCGCCTGAATGACGGAGACATACTGTTTGCAGGAGTTTCAAGTTGTCCCTGTAAAGAATATGCACGGGGCGAGGGTTCTATATTTTTATAAAAACATTCGTCTGTAAAGATCACTTCAGCAGAGTTATCCGGAGCTGAAAAAATAACAGAAACTACGAATGGATTTCCGGCAAGATCAAATCTGTCACCTGCCAGACCACATTGATATTTCCATTTTTCAGGAATATATGTTTTTATTAAAGGGAGTCCACATATTACAGACTCATTCGGCACCGTAAGCAGGTCAACTGTTCCTCGTCCGGTCGAAGGCATCAATACAGGAGTTTTACTTTTTGTTCTTAATTTGAATTCTGCACCGCAATTACAACATTTTATATAGCTGTTTTTTTCATCCCATAGAATCAAAAATTGACATTTTGGACATTGAAGTTTTCTTGACATATCGACACCACCTTGTATATGCAGAAAAAGCCGCTCCCCTGAGCGGCTTATGTTGGCATCTTCCTATCTTTCCGGGACGTCACCATCCAAGTATTTTCGGCACTATCGAGCTTAACTTCCGTGTTCGGCATGGGAACGGGTGGACCCTCGACGTCATCAACACCAACTGAGGCGGCTTTTAACCGTCTGCTTTTCAATTATTATCAATTAACAACTGACTCGTGGGGGAATCGAACCCCCGTTACCGGCGTGAGAGGCCGGTGTCTTAACCGCTTGACCAACGAGCCGCTCAGGTCGGCTTGAAGTCAAGCTCTGACTCCAAGCCTTCATGGTGCACCATCAGGGACTCGAACCCGGGACACCCTGATTAAGAGTCAGGTGCTCTACCAACTGAGCTAATGGTGCATATCACACCCTGAAAACTGAATAAAGCATTATGCAAAGTACCAATCAACACTTGGACAAGCCCTCGACCTATTAGTACTGCCAAGCTGAACGTATCACTACGCTTACACATGCAGCCTATCAACCTCGTAGTCTACAAG
>CACWRT010000095.1 GCA_902763365.1 uncultured Ruminococcus sp. | reverse complement strand
TTGTTTGCGTTGGTGTTGCCGTTGCCGCCGTAACTGTTTATGCTGAAATTCCCTACCGCTGCCATAGCTTTTACGTAAGCGTCTATATTAGCTTGACCGCTGTCAAATTCATCGTTAAGAGCTTTGATCTTATTTGTCAGATTTTCAATTATCCGAGCGGTTAAGGTTGTTGCGTTGCCCCGATTATATTCTGCCTGAACTATTTCAAGTTGTTTTTGCAGAGCATCTCTTTGCAGTTTTATTTTATCCTGTTCGAGTTTTATTTCGTCCTTAGCATCCTTAAGACTTTCGATAAGAGCCTTCTTTTTTTCTTCATAAAGCAGTTTTATAACATCTTTCTGAGCATTCAGATTATCGGTAGCACTGAGAATCTGTGCGGCATATTCGGGATATTTTTCGGTAAGTCCTAAAAGTGTATCAAGACTCATCTGCTGACCTTCACCAAGCTCTTTGAAGGTAGCTGCAAGACTGTTCATTTCACTTCGTACAGAGGAAGATGTTTTGGCGATTTCCGCAAGCTTTTCACTCAATGTTTTTGCATCCCAGGCAGCTTTTTTATATTCTTTTTCAGCTGCTTTTACATCTTCTTTAAGCCCTACCTGTTCAGTCCTGAGCTGCGCCAGCTTTTCTTTGGCTTCTTCAAGCTGCTGACCTTTAATTATAGCGTCCTCGTCTGTTATATCAGGCTTGTTGAGTTCCTTTCTCAGTTTTTCGATTTCATCCTGAGTATTTTTGATCTCAGTCCTGTTATCCTCAAGAGCCCTGTTTGCATTTGTAAGTCTTTCTTGTAAATAATCTGCCACGGAAGAGTTCATAAAAGCCTTTCAGGTTATACCCCTCTTCACCATTCAGAAGCTTATCTGCATACGCTTGAACATCATCCACAGCGTCCCCGACTTCATCGATCTTGCCCTTGACTCCGTCCAAAGCTGCGCCTGATGAATTAGTAGCCGCCTTTGCGTTTTCCGTATATGTAACAGCTTCGTCAATTTTTCCGCTGTAATAGTCAACTGCCTTTGCAGCATCAATAGCAGCGTTTTTCAGTGCCGTAACTTCTTCTACAACATCCTTGGTGTCATAGTTGTATTCGTTGCGGTTGAGGTTTCCTTTTTCATCGTACAGATCCGGATATTTTTCCCGAACTTCCTGAAGCTTCATTCGGTAAGCTTCTTCCGCCTTCAGCTGAGTTTCATACGCAGATGTCAGTCCTGCCTTTGCCGCTTCCATCTGAGCTTCAAGCTTCATCATTTCGACGGTCTCTTTTATCTTGTCTGCTAAACTCTGATACTCCCCCGCCGTATTCTTGACTTCGTCTGCTTCAAGTCCCAGCTTGCTTTGCAGTGTATCAGCGATTGAAGCTAATCTGTTCTTTTCCTCACTTGTAAGGTCTGCTTTAACTCTGAGCTTTTCATATTCAGCCCCTAAAGACTGGATATATTTAGCTTCACTTTCAGCGGAAGCAGCACTCGAAGCGTAAGAAGAAGCCGCCCGTTCCATAGCATTATTCAGCTCATCAACTTTACTTTCCGCTGCCGCAGTTGCAGCAGACATTGCTAATATACCGCCCGTCAACGCACCCACAAGGCTTATAACGACTCCTATAGGATTAGAATTCATGGCTGTGTTAAGAGCTATCATACTGGTTGTTTCTTTGTCCGTAGCCGCCTTGAGAGCAGACATTGCCGCACACAGACTGTTGACCATAGAACCGATTGATAAACCTATCTTGTACCCCGCCAACGCACCTGCCGCCCCTGCGACTGCTTCTTTGTGCTTGACGACCCACATAACAAGATTTTTGAGATCCTCTGCGCCCTTGCGGATGGTAACCCCCCATGACTTCATAACGGTTTCAAGCTCTCCCGACTGCGCCATAGCGTTGACATCGTCAAGCAGATCGTCAGCCACTTCAAGAAGTCCTTCCACAGCAGGGGTCATCTGAGAAGCCGTCAGCCGCTGTAAAGAATTGCTTTTAGAGATAAGACTGTCTATTTCGTCATTGAATTTGTTAAGTCCGTCAAGCTGATCCTGAGACAGTATAAGCCCTGCCTTTTCCGCTTCATCGCCGATAGCCTTGAGCGCATCCGCGCCGCCCATGATAAGCGGGTTAAGCTGCTGAGCGGATTTGCCGAAGATCTCCATCGCGAGGGCATCCCGCTCCGTTTCGTTCCCTACTTTGCCGAGTGCTTCAATGACATCATAGAAAACTTCCTCACGGTCTTTCAGCTGTCCGGAACTGTCGAGTATAGATACATTCAGCTTATCGAAGCTTTCCGCAGCCGCCCCTGTACCGTTCTCAGCTGCCGCAGCCATATTTTTGGTCAGCTTAGTCAGACTTCCGCTGAGCGTATCCATAGAAACATCAATAAGCTGAGTTGCATATTCAAACTTTTGAAGTTCTGAAGTAGATATTCCGGTGGTTTTAGACAGAGTATTCATACTGTCCGCCCACTGCGCCGCCTGCCTGCCGTAAGATACCATACCGGCGACTGCCGCTGTACCTGCTGCCGCAAGCCCCGCAAGCTCAGAACCTAAGTCTTTGGCATGGGTCTTGGCGTCATCCATAGAAGTCTTGAACTTCTCCATAGCGTTTTTCTGTTCTTCGATCTTCTTTTTGGTGCTGTCTATTTCATTTTTAAGCCCTGCCTGAGCGATTTTCAGATCATCGAGTTTTTTCTTAGCCTCTCTGATCACATCATTAAGCTCTTCCTGCCTTTTCTTCTGCCCTTCGGTAGCCTTGCCGTTTTTCTGAATTTCCTTTTCAAGTAAGGCTAATTCCTTTTCAGCGTCTTTGATTTCCTTTGACGCTGCTTTTTGTTCTTTAGTGTTGTTCTTGTATTCCTTTTGGAGTTTTCTGAGCGACTCCGTCATCCTGTCGATACCGGCTTCAAATGACTTTGTTCCCGCCCCAAAATTCGTCACAAAAGACCTTCCGCTCTCCGCCATACTGCCACCACCCTTTTTTAATGAATAATGAATAATGAATAATGAATAATGTATACTTCTCATGCCTGGATCGCAGAAAGACGATAATTATTCACTATTCACCATTCATTACAAACTATCATATCTTTTAACGATAACGGGCTTTTCCTTTTGTCCCTTGACTTCAAGGTACTTGTCGATCCTGTCGTCGATCTCTGCCCGTGTGCTTGACCAGAACTCTTCCTCAGGACGCTTTATTATGTCGCAGTAAAACGCTCTCAGATGTCCGTAACCCGTATAGTAGTTGTGTTCCTCATCGTTTCCCGCAGCCGCCCTGCTTTTGCTGAAGCTTTCCGATATTGCTATCATAAGCTCCAAGCGAATGCGGGGCAGGTCGCATATACCGACCGCCGCCCCCAGCTCAGACAGCAGCGGCTTGACTGCTGTAAAATCCCTGTTAGAAACACATTCACGGTTTTCGGGCAGGTCACAGAATCCTGCTCTTAAAAGCTGTAAGCAGTCTTCGATCTGCCACTTGTCATACTCTGTCTGAAGTATTTTTTCAATGCTTTTATACTCCACTTCAAGGTAAAGCAACGCGTTAAGAGAGAACCTGATCTTAAACTCTCTCCCCCCGATATGTACAACGCTTGACTTTCTTATAAGACTGCTTAACATAAAACCAAACCCCTTTTTAATAGTGTGAAGAATTTTTTGAAAATTTGCAAATTCTTTCAAAGTCATCCTTGCGGATGACCGCTTTGCCGCCGCAAATCACACCTCATGCGGCCCGCTTGCGGCGGCTCACCTTTACTGCTCAGACTACAACCGTTGCTGTGATAGTCTTTGTTGCTGTGACTCCGTTAGCGTCCTTAGCAACGAATTTAAAATAATAAACGGTGTCGCTTACAACAGTTACTTCCCTTGTAACAGTGGTGTCGCTGCTGTCCTCAGCAACGGCAGTCCAGCTGTCGCTTCCCTGCGCTTTAAGATAATAGCTGTACTTGTAAGGCGCAGTGCCGCCCGATGCTCTTCCGCTGAATGTAACAGTACTTCCGCTGTTAATAATGCCGCCGTCAAGTACAGGCAAACTATTAACTATTATTGCGGAATTCGTGTTATACAAACCATCTCTTCCAACGAAATCTCCATCCGTAAACCAGTTCTCGATAAATGCCGCGCCTTCCTCAGTGTTGGGATTAACACCCTTTGCTTCATAGATTTTACCCGTCAGGTTCTCGTTAGTGGAGAAGGTATTGAAGAAAGTAAACGGAACAGAGATAGTAGAGAACGTAGCCTGTCCCGACTCATTCACCTGATCTACAGTTTTTTCGTATGGTGAGAACTTGCACCTGAGGAACTTGTACAGGTTAATGAGCCCTTCTTCGCTATCAGTATCAGTAATAAACGCAAGTCGTACATAAGGCGCAATATCCCTGTTGCCCACATTGGTAATATTGATAACAGAATTATTCAGAATCACACCGCCTGCAGTATTCCCGAGAAGCATTGACCTTTCGCCCGGTGTCAGCTCCGCCAGTCCCAGCGTACCCTGTCCGTTGGGAATACCGGTATACGAACCTACCGTAACACCGTCGGAGTTCACGAACTGCGTATTAGCGTTAAGCGACCAGGACGCGGACTTTGCGCGTTCCCCGAAAGCGTAAGCCTCACCGCACTGTTCAGTCTTGCTGTTTGTAAACGGCCATACTACAATATTTCTGACATTCACGTCATGATTTACAAGAACATTCATTATAATTTCCCCTTTTTTTCAATCAGGAATCAGGGATTATTATCACAAACAATACCTTTTTCCCTTCCGTAATTCACTATTCATTATTCATTGTTCACTATTCACTAAAACAAATTCCAGGTCTCTTCTGAACTCTTTCGGGAATAGTTCATCCTCAGCATATCTGCATCCGCTGTAGCGGATCCTTCTGCTTTCAAGCAAGGCGATAACGCTTTCCTTGACATTATCCACAGCTGTTTCGGAGAATCCCATAACAGATACGGTAATGTAACAGTACCTTGCCGCTAAGGACCCGTCATTCCTTGCCGCTGTAATTTCATAAGCTGAGATCACAGCGAGCACATCCGGCTTGTCGCCCTTGCCAAACTCGGGCATTTTAGTGTAGACGTCCACCCCGGCTCCCGCCAGTATGTCCGCCACGGTTTTTACTGCATTCACGTCATCGCCTTCTTCTGAACCGCTTCGACCTTTCTGATGATAAGATCGGAAGCGCCAATTTTTTTGTTGTCAAATCCTCTGCGTATATGGGGCTGAGGCTGTATAGGTCCTTTTTTCTGCCTCATAAAAACAGTTCTGCCGGTTTTGGTTTTGTAGTGCCAATACCTGTATTCACTTTGCCGTGTTGACGAAGACTGCCCGGGACGCCCATGTTCAAAGATAAGCCCTATCACAGGCCAGTCACCGGATCTGAAATCCCTGTACCCGACTTTTATAGATAGCTTGCCGTTTTTTTGCAGTTCTATCCCGCCCGCTGATATCCACTCAGGCAGTACATGACAGATAGGCGCGGCAAGCCTTTTCATCTCAGCTGCGATAATTTTACCGCCCTCGTTGAGACCTTCGGCAACAGCCTGCCTTACTTCCTGTTTGCATAAGTCCAGATCTTTGATAAACGAAGCAATATCAGGCTCTTCCATAGTAAAAACATCATCCGCCATATCATCACGCACCTTTTTATTAATGTGGAATTAGGAAAGTGGGATCAGCTTCGCAGCCAAAAGCATAACCCCCGAGCCTCCACAGCTCTGAGCTCTGAGCCCTTAGCTCTGAGCTATCCGCTATTCACTAAGACGAGCTTGACGAGCAGTTCATTAAGAGAAGTCCCGACGGAGTCTATCCTGTAATCACTGCCGTCATTAAGAACGACATGAGTAGGAGAAAGACTGCCGAACTCAGCCCGCCACATATGGAGAGTTTTGTCAACGCTCATTCCTGCCGCTCCGAGCCGTGAACGGAAAGAAGCGGAAACTTCCTCAAGATGTCCCCATACGGCAGCTTCGGCTTGTACTTCATACCCGCCGCCGTATCCCCCTTCCGGGACTCTGCGCTGAAGGATAACACGGTCATTCATTTCCATTGTTAACATCCTCCCAGTATTTGTCGCTGGCGTACTCCTGAGCGAGAGCCATAGCAGTGGCTAAAGCCTCATAATGCGTATACCAGGCGTCGCCTTTGCCGAGATAGTCGTAATTCCACTTGCAGTACAGTTCAACGGCACGTATAACAAGCTTTTCGGTGCTTGTAACCGCCGCTTCAACGCCCCTGCGCCTGAGATCATCGACCCCCGCCGCAATATTTTCAGCTATGTCCTCGTCCAGACTGTCATTTGAAATTCTGAGAGCCTGTTTGATCCTTTCCAGCATAGAGAAACCGCCTTTCCCGTTTATAGTTTAAGACCCTATGATCACGAAGCTTTCGGCAGAGCAATACGCATAATACCCTTAGGTACTACCATATCAACACCGAATGAAGCCACACCACGAACAGAGAGTAAGCCCTCAGCGAACTTGTAATCTTCGGAAACAGAAACCTTCATGCCGCCGAAAAGATCAAGCTTGATGTTTGAGGGGTTGCCGTAGAACATGGTAGGCTTGGTTGCAGTTGTAGAACTGTTAGTCGAACCCGTAAGCGCATCAGCTTCCGGAAGGATACAGTATTTCACACTTAGTCCGCCGTCTTTAATGATACCCGTGTTGGGGTTGGCTGTGTCGGGAGTGACCTCATAGACAGCCTTTTTCTCATTGGTTCCTCTTACATCGCCGAAAGCGATAAGATCAGCCTTGTTGAGGAAAAGCACAGCATTGCCGTCAACGATAGAGTCCGCACTGTAACCCAGCGCGATCTTGCGCAGAGTGTCCGCCCCGATAGCCGTCATAGTGATCTCATCCGCAAGATCGGAAGCGTATACAGCATCCTTGATCTTTTCAGCCGCCTTTTTGCGCAGTGCCTTGCGTACTGCCGCAATTACTTTGGTCTCGTAGTCAAGCGGCGACTGGTTTCTGATCTGTTCACCCACATACGCCATAAGTCCCCATACAGACGGTGTAATGGTAACATAGTTGAATGTAGGCTCTGATGTAGTCGGTGCCACGCCCTCAGTCACGGCAGAAGCGGAAGACTCGGTAACCTGATAAGCCACATTGTCTGCGCTCATACCCGTACAATCCTCAACCGTTACCATGTCAACGATAGAGGAAACCACGCCGGGGATGTCATTGATACCACTTACCTTGGTAGGTGTAGCGATATGCCCGCCGTTCAGGATAAGCGCACGCTGTTCAGCTCCGGAAATAACGATCTTTCCCCTTTCCACAAGCTCCTGAGCGCGCTTTTTGCGTTCGTCAAGATCGATCTCCGCCTTGCTTTCGGGCAGATGTGCCATAGAACGCTTCATAGCGCGGTTCATCTGTGGTCCGTCACCGTAATTCTCTCCACCGCCTTCAACAGGCTCACCCTCTACTCCCTGAGCGATCAGAGCAAGCAGATTATTTCTTGCCTGGGCCTTTGACTCAAGATCTCTCTTTTCTTCAAGAAGTTTGTTGGCTTCTCTTGTGAGAGCGTCAATATCAGCACCCTCATTCTCCATTTCATTCTGAATTTCTTTCAAACGTGCGATAATTTCCGCAAGTGTTCTCATTGTTTTTTCGTCCTTTCTCATGTCATAAATTGTCTGTATTCGTACAAAATACAGGCGAACTCCCCGCCTGCGCCCCGGTCACTCCGCCGAAAGGCTTTTTTAATGAATAATTAATAATTAATAATGAATAATGTTTGTCGACTCTGAGCCCATCCGCTAAGTGTCATTTTTTAGCCGTCCCGGCTTCACTATTCACTATTCACTATTCACTATTCACTATTCATTATTCACTAAGTGCTAACATCAGCTTAAGCGCAAGCCTTTTCTTAGCGGCTTCTCTGACCTTAGCCCGTACAAACTCCATCTGTGCTGTAATAAACGAGCGTGTACCTATGGATGTCGTATCATTTGCGGGCAGCGACACTGCCGAAACGTCATATATTTTTCGTATGTTCTTGTAAGTGATCAACCGCTGTTCAGGGTCATAATCAACTTCTCCGGGCAGAAAAGCCCAGGACATTTTAGTGACCATGCCGGTAGATATGTCACTGTACATCCCCCTCGAAGCATCAGTTTTTGACAGATCCGCCGCCATAAATAAACCGCTGTCACTGACTTCAACGATAAGCGTTTTGTTGCTCATCCTTGCCAAAACTCTGCCGCTGTGATCATATTGCATGATAACATCAGACATATCGGTATTTCTGAAATTCTCTTTTTGAAACTGTTCATAGATCGGACCGTCATCAAAATCAAACAGTATATATCTTTCGTAGTTTGCGGCAAAGCCTTCAACGTAGAAGTCACTGTTTATCCTCTTCTTGTTCTGTTCCTGCTGAGTCAGTACCGGCATCTGCCTGTACTGCCTTTCCTGCTTTATCGGCATTATCCTCATCTCCTGTTCTGAGGGCTTCACTTTCGCCCTCATCAGCATTTTTATACTCGCCTCTTATGTAACGTATGTCACCGCCCTCGACCGGTGCCATATTGAATACTTCACGGGCTTCGTTAATGGACAGTCCGCCTCTGTCGCCGAATTCTTTTACAAAGCTTATTTTGTCAGCAATTGAAGCATATTGCAGACGATTGGAACTGAAAAACACCTGATTCCCGTAAGCCTTCTGATTGTCCGTGAATAGCATATCGGTATGTACAAGCGACAGTTCCAGCGCAAAGGGCTCAATTTTGCCCTCATAAAAAGCGTTCCATTCATCGGGGCTAAAACTGTTCTGTAATATTTTCTCGTTGACTCCGAAATAATTGAACACGTTCTGTTTGATCTGATCCATCTGCGCCGCATCAATGGCCACAGGTTTTGACTCTATCTGCTTTACATCCTGATATTTGCTGTCAATTACCATAGCCCCGCCGTTGTTAGCCGAGCCGAGATAGAAGTTGTTGAAGTAATCTCTTTCCTTTTCAACATCCTTAGGCTTGAGCGGCTGTACAAGCTTTGCAATAAATCGTATTGCTGCGGAATTTTTTATAGCTGCAATGATACCTTGATTCTGAACGTTTATAAGCTCAAGAGTTGATCTAAAAGCCTTGTTGTTCTCGCCCCAGAGTTCGTCCTTGAACTGGAACTGGTTCAGTATCCCGCATTTTTCAAGCTCAATTGCAAAATAATTGTCATTGTCAAGCCGGTATCTTATGTACACTTCCCCCTGATATTCCCTCAGCTCAATTTTTGAGGTAATAAGAGGATAGAAGCCCTCGATCTGCCCGAGCCTGTTTTCTATTGGCGCAATAACGGCATTGTTTTCCACAGCATAAGCTGTAGCCAGCCTGTACAGGTACTTTTTGGTATCCATGATACTATTCGGCTGAAACTGTAAACGCCTCTCTAATGCCCTGTTACCGGGCGCATTGCCCGCAATTTCGGGCTTGAGTTTTGAAGCGTGTACAGCAAAGGCATGGACCGCCGCCCTTGTCAGCTCCATCTCATAGATACCGCCGCTGAAGCTGCTGAATGCAGGAGAATAAGCAGAAAACAAGCTGAAATACTCCCCGAGTGCCTTTTCAATTTTCTTTTCCTTCCTCGAAAACAGCCCCATCACAACCACCTTTTTTTAATGAATAATGAATAATTAATAATGAATAATGTTTATCTGCTCCGAGTTCCACGTTGTCATCCTGCCATCGTTGTCATCCCGAGCGAAGCGAGGGATCTTTATCACGAAAGCGGCCTGATACGCCATGCTTTGAGCTTTGAACTAAAAGCTAATTGCTGCGAAGCCCTATTCATTAAGATAAATAAACTTGTCCTTGTTGTCCTGTAGGACTATGTACCCGCAGATAAGAGCGACACTGCCGTCAATTCTCTGAGTCCTGTCGGTTTTCTTTACAGGCTGAATATTGCCGTTAATGTCCGTCTTGACTTCGGTGTTGAATAAACACCATTTGTCTATCGGATTGTTGTCATATATAACATTTCCCTCAGCGAAATCCGCCGCAAGATCCTTCATGGGTCTTGACATTGTATACACACCCTGACGTACCGGTATCATGCACTTATCACCGAATTCTGCACGAAACTGCGCAAGTAAAGTGTCGTCGATATGCCACGGGTCATATCCGATGTAAAGCGTGTAGATGTCGTATTCATCCCTCAGCTCCGTGAACCATTCAAGGAAAATACGCTTGTCGCACTTGCGCCCGGGGCAGGTACGAAGATACCCTTGTTCTATCCAAAGATCATACGGCACCTTGTCACGTCCTTCACGGCTGCCCCTGCGCTGCTGCTCTTCAATGACCGCTTCCGGTATCCAGTACATGGCTTTGACGTAGATGTGTGGATCATCAGGACGCATGAACATAACCTTGGCAGCATTAAGATCAACACTGTCTGCTGCGTCGAATCCGCCTACACCATAGCCAAAATCTTGGATATCAAAGGTCTGATTGTTGTTGAATACTTCGTAAGGCATCCACCCAGATACAGAAGTCTGAGGTATGTTGAAGTCCTTTACAAGCACAGTCGGCTTGAACGTCGGATCGTCAAGAGCCTTGCTGACATAGCCCTTGAGTGCTTCAAAGGATTTTATGGTCCCTAGCCCGGGATTTGCCTTTATCCAGGCATTTTCATCCGTCCACTCTTTCGGGTCATCCAGTTCATATATAAGCGGCAGAAACCTCTCGTTTTTCTCTTCAAGTTCGCCGTAAAGAAGCTTTTTTGAGTAAGCGTACTGCGCATCAAAAATGCCCTCACGGATAAATCCATTGGTAGTTATGGTAAACATAAGAGGCTGCTGCCTTGCTGACATAGACTGTTTGACGAGATCGTAAATATCACGGTTTTTTATAGCCGCAAGCTCATCCACACACCCGAAATGAGTGTTCAGACCGTCAAGACCGTTGCTGTTGGAGCTGAGAGCCTTGATAAAGCCCATATTACCCTCACAATAAAGATCAGCCGCTCTTTTTCTTGTGTAACGAGATAACATAGGCGACTGTCTTTGCATGTTTAGACAGGCTGTAAAAGCCTTTTTAGCCTGATCGAGTTTTGTTGCAACGTTGTATATTTCCGGTGCGCCCTCGCCGTCGCATATAAGCATATAAAGCTCAATCGCCGCTGTTTCGGTAGTCTTTCCGTTTTTACGTCCTTCGATTATAAGCACTTCCTGAAACTGCCTGAGATCATTGTCGTCCACGAACCCGAAAATAGCTTCAAGACGCGCTTTCTGGAACAGCTCCAGCGTCAGCGGCTGCCCGAGCCGTCCGTCAGGCTTGCAGCAGAAGGATTCAATGAACTCTATAGGTCTTCGGGCAAGATTGCGGTCAAAATGAAACCTGCCCGGGTTCCGGAACTCCGTAAGCAGCATTTCCGCCGCCTTTTTAAGCTTTTCACAGGCGACGATCCGCCCGTCATAAACGGCGGTAAAATATATTTCAAAATCAGTCATTTGTCGCTACCCCGTCATTAATACCCCTGTTCCAGTAGGAGCGAGCCATTACAGAAGCTGCCCGGGCACTTTCCCCGAAAGCGGATACCATCCTGTGACAGCCTTTGCAGTAAACGGTTGAAACGAACCCGGGCACACCAACATAATTTCTTCCCGGTATAGTGCCTTGTATAGCCTCACCTTCGCAGTAAAAACAATTTTTAAGCTCTTTGACTTCTTTTTCAACCTTGTCAATAACCTTTTCACTTTTCAACCGTCTCACCCCTTTTTTAATGAATAATTAATAATGAATAATGAATAATGTTTATCTGCTCCGAGTTCCACGTTGTCATCCCGAGTCCCACGTTGTCATCCCGAGTCCCACGTTGTCATCCCGAGTCCCACGTTGTCATCCCGAGTCCCACGTTGTCAGCCCGAGTCCCACGCTGTCATCCCGAGCGAAGCGAGGG
>CACWRT010000094.1 GCA_902763365.1 uncultured Ruminococcus sp. | reverse complement strand
GTTCAGATTGCATATATGAGTAAAAGCTCAGAGCTCAGAGCTAAGAGTTCAGAGCAAAAAAACTTCACTGAGGGGGGTGGCACGGCGCAGGACGTGACGAGGGGAGTGCTTCCTCAATCGCCTGCACTTCCTCAGTCAGAGAGGAAGCCTTTAAACGATTCAGACATTCTTGCCGCCGCAATGAACAGCAAAAACGGCATGCTTTTCTCCGACCTTTATGCCGGAAAATGGCAGGGCAGATACGGCAGTCAGAGTGAGGCGGATATGGCATTCTGCGCAATGCTTGCCTTTTGGTTTCAGCGGGATTTTAACAGGATGGACGCTGTTTTCCGGAAATCCGGTCTTATGCGTGATAAGTGGGACAGGGAACAGTCCGGCAGTACATACGGTGCTTTGACTTTACAAAAAGCTATTTCAGAATGTACCGATGTGTATAAACCCTATTCACCTGATGATAATTCTTTTTCAATAACCATAAAATCAAGAGGTCATGTGCAGAAATACTACACTTTTGACGACACCGGAAATGCCCAAAGACTTTACGATATGTTCGGCGACAGGATCCGCTACAACTATACCGACAAAAAATGGATGATATACGATCGCAATAAATGGACGTATGACATGACCGGATACATTCTGAAACTTATTGATAAGGCAATGGACGCAATGGAACTTGAGACAAAACATTATGAAGAGTACGACAAGGAAAACGGGACGGATATGCTGAAAGACTTTGAAAAGCATATGAAAAAATGCAGGAACAACAACACTAAAAAAGCCCTTGAAAAAGAGGTTCAGCATTATGCACCGGTTACTCCGAATGAGCTTGACCGTCATAAGCTTTTGCTGAATACTCCGAGCGGTGTAATTGACCTGCAAAGCTTCAAAATCAGCCAGTGCAGTCCGGACTATTACTTTACAAAAACAACGTCTGTAAGCCGCATAGAGGGCGCAGAATGCCCTTTGTGGATGCGCTTTTTAAATGATATTTTCGGCGGCGATCAGGAGCTTATACATTATGTTCAGAAGGCGGCGGGCTACAGCCTGTCGGGTCTGACGGACGAACAGTGCGCTTTTTTCTGCTATGGTACGGGGCGCAACGGCAAGACAACTTTTCTTGATATCATCCGGTGCATAGCGGGCGATTATGCAAGCAATATTCAGCCCGAAACGCTGATGGTAAAAGGCGTAAATCAGGGAGTCAATACCGATATTGCAAGACTCAAGGGCGCAAGGTTTGTTACGTCTGGAGCCGAATGAGGGTCTGAGACTGAACGAAGGGCTTTTGAAACAGCTGACCGGTGACGATGTTGTGACGGCGAGGAAGCTGTATGCAGAGGAATTCGAGTTCAAGCCGGAATTTAAATTGTGGATGGCAACAAACCATAAGCCGATAATACGTGGTACAGATACGGGCATATGGAGACGCATACATCTGATACCGTTCACAGTACAGATACCGGAAGAGAGGGTCGACAGGAAGCTTAAAGACAAGCTGATGCAGGAAGCAGAGGGAATATTTTCATGGTGTCTTGTAGGTCTGAAAATGTACAATGAAGAAGGCTTGGAGAAGCCGGACGCTGTAAAGAGCGCGACAGCTGATTACAGACAGGAGATGGACACAATATGGAAGTTTCTTGATGAATGTACAGTAGCGAGTTTTGCGGGAAGTGTCCGGGCGAAGGACTTGTACAATGTTTATGTCAGATGGTGTGAGGACAACGGGGAGTACAAGCTTACCAACACAAAATTCGGGCAGGAAATACAAAAAAGGTTTGAACGTAAAAGAAATAATTCCGGATATATTTACAGCGGAATAGTTTTTGCAAGTGATTATGAAACATACAAAATTTCTATAAAAGAATAATTAGTGTAAAAGTGTATGGTTGTGTATGGTTTATATATACCCCCTATGGAAAATTTAAATATATATTTATATATATAATATATAAAAAAGGGTACACAACCATACACACCATACACAGTAGGGAGTTAAGCAAATGATCGACGCAAAAAGCTCAGAGCAATGTGCAATGTGCAATGTGCAATGTGCAATGTGCAATGTGCAATGTGCAATGTGCAATGTGCAATGTGCAATGTGCAATGTGCAATGTGCAAATGTGCAATGTGCAATGTGCAATGTGCAATGCAGTACCTGCCGTTGGCATGATGCTTATGACAGGTATAGTGGTGTTTGCTTCAATGTTGACAGCGAGTACAGATTAAGTTTTACAAACACAGTGATTTTGTATGTGATGAGTGGGAGGAAAGAAAAATGAATAAACAGGAAGCAAAAGCGGATGCAGGAAAACCAATGCTTACACTTGTGCCGAGACGGATTCTCTTTGATATTGCCAAAGTCAGAGAGTACGGCACAAAGAAGTACGGCGATCCTGATAACTGGAAACAGGTCGAAAAGCAAAGATACAGGGATGCGGCTTTCAGGCACTTCATGTCATACCTTGACGATCCGCAGGGGACAGACGAGGAAAGCGGGCTTACTCATCTTTCGCACCTTGCCTGTAACATAGCTTTTCTTTGTGAAATGGAAGGGAGAGGATAACTTGACGGCAAAGGAATGGTCTGCACAATACGGCGAAAGTGCCGAGTTACCGGAGAAAAAAATAGAAAGCCTGAAAGAAGAAATGAAGTCTGCTCCGGCAGAAATACTGCAGGAAATGGAGAAACACATGGAACTCCTGCGTATAATGAGATATGAATGTCTTGTATAAAAATCGCTTACAATCCCCTGTAAGCCGATTTTGTCCCGGGAATTTTCATTACCAAAAAATATTAAACGTTTTTAAACGCTGTTAAACGGGTTTTAAACGATATCTGTAATCAAATAACAACAAGCTCGCTGCAAAAAACAGATGCGTAAACTATTCGTCAATAACTATTTTTTTCTGTGGAAAAGAACGATCAGATAGAAGGCAAACAGGATCACCGCCGCCGCAATTCCGGCTATATATGAAACCGTCTGATCAAGTCGGAAGCCTTCCTGTGCGATAAGGATATATGTTGTGCTTACTGCTGTCATAAAGGCTGCCGGAAGTGCTGTAAGGAGAGAGCCGAAACGGTATTTTCCCTCTTTAAGCAGATATGCCGTCGATACCCACAGGGCTATCATAGCGAGCGTCTGATTGCTCCATGAGAAATAGCGCCAGACGATTTGGAATCCGTTATCATTGACGATAGCGAACCATGTAAGCAAACCGCCGACAACAAGCAGAGGTATTGTGATCAGCAGACGGTTTTTGATGCTTTTCTGCTCCAGCTTAAAGGTCTCGGCAAGGATCAGCCTTGCGCTGCGGAAAGCCGTATCGCCCGAGGTTATCGGGCACACAACAACACCTGCAATGGCTAATACTCCGCCAACTACACCGAGGACCCCTGTGGAGATCTCATATACTACATTTGATGCGCCATTTGCAAGAGCATCGCTGAGAAGCTGTGTCGTACCGTAAAATGATACTCCTGCCGCAGCCCATACAAGAGCAATGACGGATTCGCTTATCATTGCGCCGTAGAATATCGTTCTGCCTTCCTTTTCTGATTTGATGCACTTTGCGATCATCGGTGACTGGGTAGCGTGAAAACCCGAAACAGCTCCGCAGGCAACGGTGATGAACATATACGGCCATATCGGCGTGCCATTCGGGTGAAGGTTTTGAAGGGATATTTCAGGAATGGTGTATTTGCCGCCGGAAAAGATTATTCCGCCGATAACGGCAGCCGCCATGACTATAAGCAGTACGCCGAATATGGGATAAAGCTTGCCGATAAGCTTATCTATGGGCAGAAGAGTAGCGGCAAGATAATAGATAAGAATTACTATTGCCCAGAAGGTGCCGTTCATCCAGTCGGGAGTCAGCTTGTCCAGAAGTCCGGCAGGGCTTGTAACGAAAACCGTGCCGCAAAGCACCAGCAGCACCACCGAAAATACACGCATTATCCACTTAACGACCGTGCCGAGATATGTACCCGAAAGCTCTGCGATAGATGCTCCCTTATGCCGTGAGCTTATCATTCCGCTCATATAGTCGTGGACTGCTCCCCCGAGAATTGAACCGAACACAATCCACAAAAACACCACAGGTCCGAAAACCGCGCCCATAAGTGCGCCGAAGATAGGCCCTGTTCCGGCTATATTCAGGAGCTGAACAAGAAAAGCCTTCCAGGTTTTCATGGGCACACAATCCACACCGTCATTGATAGCAATAGCCGGTGTTTCCCTGTCGTCAGGGGCAAATATTTTTTCCGTTATTTTGCCGTAAACTGCATATCCGATGAGCAGTACAACAGAGGAAATTAACAGCGAAATCATTTTTATTACTTCTTTCCGAATTTTATTTATTACATACCGACAGCATCCATCATCTGCCGGTATGCACAATTACAGGCATTGACAGCAGAAATTTCAGCGTACTTATAAATTTGGATTGTTACAAAAAGAGGGCGGACCTTGTAGGGTCTGCCCTCATATCATAATATCAGTAATCAGCGAAAATCAACAATGAATAAGATAATCGTGTTTACACCGATAGGTTATGATTTCTGTAATTCTTCCACATCGTATAATTTACCGGGTTCATAATCAAGCCCTTTGCTTTTCGGGTACTGCTTTGTTTTTGCATTAAAGATGATAAGCGGATCTTCAAGACCATCATTCATTTCATAAGAATATGTTCCATCCGATTCTTTCTTCATAGGTTTACCGGGCCAGTCTTCATTTTTTCCGCCATTTTCATTGTAAACATACACATAAACTTCATCGTCCCAGTCGGCAGGCTTTTTCATTTTTATAACATTATCTCCGGTACTCTGTTTATCACCTTCATCGGCAGATGCTGTACTGCCCGACTCAACCGAAGAAGCAGCAGCCGAAGCTGTATCTTCTGCCGGAGCTTCTCCTCCGCCATTATTCATTGACACTACAACAATTACAATGATAGCTACAAGCAAAGCCACAACTATGATTATGGGAAGCGCAAGGGAACCCTTTGCCGCTTTTGGTGCAGTAACGACTGAAACGCTCTGACCTCTTATTTCCTTGCCGTCAAATTTCATCGGAGCGCCGGGAGAATTCTGGACATTGCTGAAATCATTAAACTGCTGTTCCTGCTGTTGAGAAAGGCTTCGGTCTTGTTCCATTCGCTTTTTCAGATCGTTAACATAAGAATCCTGATCGAAGGATCCGCCGGCACGATTGTTTGATGCAGGCGAAGAACTCCACTGCCTTTGCTGATTCTGAGCCGCAGGCCGCTGCTGTGCAGGTCTCTGCTGTCTCTGAGCTGGAGCTTCCTGTCTTGTCTGCTGCTGAGACTGCTGAGCATCTGTAGGCCATTGTCTCTGCTGTCTCTGAGCTGGAGCTTCCTGTCTTGTCTGCTGCTGAGACTGCTGAGCATCCGTAGACCATTGTCTCTGCTGTCTCTGAGCTGGAGCTTCCTGTCTTGTCTGCTGCTGAGACTGCTGAGCATTCGCAGACCATTGTCTTTGCTGTCTCTGAGCGGGAGCTTCCTGTCTTGTCTGCTGCTGAGACTGCTGAGCATCCGTAGACCACTGTCTCTGCTGTCTCTGGGCTGGAGCTTCCTGACGGGGAGCAACAGGCTGCTGTGGAGCCGGCGCAGGCTGAGGTGCGGCAGTCTGCTGCGGAGCAGGTGCAGGCTGTTGGGGAACAGAAGCAGTTTGTTGAGCAGCACTTTGTGCATTATAGTTTACGTTTACGCTGCGTTTCTGTGTTTGTCTTTGCTCAACCTGGATATCAGGTCTGCCGGTAAATGTTCCGGGAGGCGTAGCCTCAGGGCTGTTGATATCGGGAAGTTTGTTTTCGATTTCCTCGGATTTGATAGGGGAAAGCTTTACAGCAGGAGTATTTTGTATCTGCTGTATAGTGACTTCTTTTTCGGGCTGTATAGGGGGCAAGGTGGATGTTATTTTTTCACCTTCGATAGGTGTCAGCTTTACAGCGGGTGTATTTGCGATCTGAGAAACAGAAACAGGTCTGTCCTTCATCATCGGCGGCAGATTTCCGCCGGGATCTGCACTGTTGGGAAGATCCGGAAGATCGGGAAATTCTATTACCCCCTTATTTGCCGAACCCGGTCTTTGAGGTACATTCTGTCTATATTTAAACTGAGCAAAGATATTTCCGCTTCCGTTTGCAGCAGCTGCTGCTTCTGCCTCTTCTCTTGCTCTGGCCTCTGCGGCTGCTCTTGCCTGAGCTTCTGCCTGAGCTCTTGCCCGCGCTTCGGCTTCGGCTTTTTTCTGTGCCTGAGCTCTTGCCCGCGCTTCGGCTTCGGCTTTTTTCTGTGCCTCGGCCTCTTCTCTTGCACGAGCCTCTGCTTCCGCTCTGGCTCTTGCCTGCGCTTCGGCTTTTTCACGTTCTGCTTCTTCCTTAGCTAACTGTTCGGCTTCAAGAGCAGCCTGCTGCTCTTCGGCTTCTCTGTCCATTTCTTCCTTGGTTTTTTTCAGCTTCATGCTGTAACCGCAAAAGGGACAGTCCTCATCATTGTTGACTCTCTGCATTCCGCATCCCGGGCAGTTTATAAGTAATGCCATGGTAATGTCTCCTCTATGTGATTTTTTGTTTCTGGTGGTGTTGTTTTTAGCAGAATGATCCTTATTCGATAATAAAACACCAAAACTACACACTCTGTAAATATTATATAATATTTTTGCTAATCAGTCAATATTTTTACAAAATTATTCACGTTTTTATTGGAGCTTTTTATTGGAATAATAATAATTTTAAGTAAAAAATCCGTACCCTGCTATGTAATCAGGGTACGGAATGTTGTTATCTGATCTTCATAAGAGAAATAGTCTGAGGCTGCATTACAAGATAGTTGTCTTTTTGCTCATGACTGCCGATCTCGAAAACGCTGTCACAATCAAACGCAAAGGGAGCGGATTGTTGTTTGTCTGTGGGATTTACTGCTATGATAAACTGTCCGCGCTTGAAGATAAACGGATATTTTTCTTTTACAGCATATATTACTTCAAAATCGCCGTCAGACTGCAGATCCGGGTTAGCGTGACGAACAGCAATGACTTTTCTGAGGGTATTGAGGATAGAGTCGGGGTCATTTTCAGCTTTTTCCACAGTTACCGCGTCGTCGCTTGTATCAACAGGCAGATAAAGCTTATCTGCGTCAGCGCTTGAAAAGCCGTGATTAGGGCTGTCGTCCCACTGCATGGGAGTTCTTGTACCTGTACGGGAAAAACCGCCTTCCTTGCTTGTAAGACCTTCCATATAGCTCATGCCTATTTCGTCGCCGTAATAGAGGAAGGGTACTCCGGGCATCATAAATACAAAGGAGTATGCTATTTTAGCTTCGAGGGGGGAGAACATTCTTGTCATTCTGGGAGTGTCGTGGTTGCAGGTTATGAAGCTTATGTAGCCTTTGCCCTTAGTGCCTTTAAGGTCGTCAAGGTACTCGTCAAGGAATCCGGTGATATCACCGTTTTCGTTTTTGCCGAAAACAGCCTTACATTCACCTGTTTTCCGGTTCTTGTCACGGAAAAGAATACGATAGCCGTTTGTGTCGTGGTCGAGGTAGAAATCGCTGTGGAATCCTGCGCCGACTGCAACCTTCGGGTTGCACCATTCGGAAATTATAGCTGCGTCGGGATATTCTTTATCCAGCATAGCTCTTACGTTTTTCCATACCTTGCAGGTTTCGGGCTTTTCGCCGTCCTCGTTCTTGACAAGAGAGTCAGCCATATCAACACGGAATCCGTCACAGCCCGCATCAAGCCAGAAGCGCATTATATCCTTGAGTGCTTCAACGGTAGCCTGACAGTCGGGGTCAGAGGGGGATTTCTGCCATGCGGGGTGAGTAATGTTGTTAAAGCCGTAGTTGAGGGCAGGCTGGGAGCTGAAATAGTTGACAAGGTAGTTTCCGTCACGGTCTGTTATACCGCAGAGAAGGCGGTACTGGGGCGGAGCCTCCCATACGCTGTCAGTCCAGATATATCTGCCGCTGTACTCATTTTTTTCGGGACTTTTACTTTTCAGGAACCATTCGTTCTGGTCTGATGTGTGACCGGGAACGAGATCAAGAAGTATGCGTATACCTTTTTCGTGAGCGATCTCAAAAAGACGTTTGAGATCGTCGTTTGTTCCGTAACGCTCTGCTACTTTATAGTAGTCGCGCACGTCATAGCCTGCATCCATAAATGGCGAGTCATAGACAGGGTTCAGCCATATAGCGTTGCACCCGAGACTTTTTACGTAGTCAAGCTTTGAGATGATACCGTTTATATCGCCGATACCGTCCCCGTTGCTGTCGCAGAAGGTCTGGGGATAAATTTCATAAAATACTGCATCTTTTAACCAATCCGGCATAATAAAAACCTCCGATTCAGGTAATTTTTATTCATTATACCATATATCGGAGGTTTGTTCAACATTTTTTATTTCTATCAGGATCAGAACATTGGTATCAAGTAATACCTTCATACTCCGTACCTCTCTTTTCTATACTCTTCAAGTTCTTTTTTTTCATCAAAATCCTGAACGGAGCGTCTGAGATTCTGCAAATTCTCGAAGGCTCTGTCCCGCTTAAATTGATTATCTGTGTCTATAGGATAAAAATCACGAAACATTGCGACAAAACCTTTTAATTGTTCTTCGCTTAATCTGTTTATTATGTTGTAGGCTATGTCTCTTGTGCTCATAAATATCATCCTTTCGGTTAAGTATCAGTAAAACTGTTTTTCTTTATAATGATTATATCACATCAGAAAGAAAAATACTATACTATTTTTTCCCCTTTGCACATAAAATAGACCGGTGATATTATGGAAACTGTAACAAAAATCAATTCTTTCATAAACGGTATTGTGTGGGGACCTTTCATGCTGTGTGTTCTGCTTGGGGTGGGAGTGTTCTATACTGTAAAGCTGAGATTCTTTCAGATAACTCACTTTCGCCTCTGGTGGGATAAAACCTTCTTGTCAATGTTCAGACAGGGACATAATAATAAAAACGCAGGGCTTTCACCTATACAGGCAATGTCAACAGCACTGGCAGGCGCAATAGGTACCGGCAATATTGTAGGCGTTGCAGGTGCAATAACTCTTGGGGGTGCAGGTGCGGTTTTCTGGATGTGGCTGGCTGCATTTTTCGGAATGGCTACCATATATGCGGAAAACTACCTCGGTATGATCTACAGGGAAAAGCGCGGCAGTCAGTACTCAGGAGGCCCTATGTACTACATAGAAAAGGGGCTTCACTGCAAATGGGGTGCAGTATTGTTTGCTGTGTTCTGCACTCTTTCCGCTTTCGGTATGGGTAATATGACCCAGTCAAACTCTATTTCAGGCGCACTTCATAACGGTTTCGGTATTGATACTAAAGCAAGCGGAATAGTAATGACCATCCTTGTGGGTGTTATTGTATTCGGCGGGATAGGGAGAATAGCTTCCGTTACGGAAAAGCTTGTTCCCGTAATGGCAGTATTGTTTTTTACCGCATCCTTAATGGTGCTCTTTGTAAATGCAAAAAATATACCTTCGGCATTTGTGAAAATATTTTCAGAAGCCTTTGATGTACGCTGCGCGGCAGGCGGCTTTATGGGTTACGGTATGGCAAGAGCTTTGAAATACGGCATATCAAGAGGAGTTTTCTCAAATGAGGCAGGTCTGGGAACATCTCCGATAGTATATTCCGCAGCGCAGAGCAATGATCCGGCAGAGCAGGGAATGTGGGGAGTATTTCAGGTTTTTATTGATACTATAGTGATGTGTACGATCATGGCATTGTGCATTATCTGCTGTGGACTTGACGAAAGCGGAATGGACGGGATAGCGTTGAGTACCGCAGCTTTTGAAGGTGTTATAGGCTACAGCGGCAGGATATTTGTATCACTTTCAATAGTCTTGTTTGCATTTGCGACTCTTGTATCATGGTGCTATTACGGTGAAAAGAGTTTTGAGTATCTCAGCGGCGGACGTTGGACAAAGGTTTACCGTACAATATATACATTAGCGGTGTTTGCCGGCAGTGTACTGAGTATTGATCTTGTATGGGATATATCAGATACTTTAAACGGACTAATGGCTGTACCGAATATAATAGCATTGTTTCTTCTCAGAAAAGAGGTGAGAAGTTTCAGCCCGGAGCCGACAACAAAAAAGCTCAAAGCATAATAGTCTGAAGCTATATGCTTTGAGCTGATCTATATTGCTGTTCACGCAATAGGAAGAAGCTTAGGTGTATGCTTTTCATAGATCGTAAAATGAGTGTATCCACATTCAAGAAGAATATCAAGACCGTTTTCTATACCTGAGCCAATATCGCCCCATCGGTGCGCGTCCGAACCGATTGTGACATATTTTCCGCCGAGTTCACGGAAGCGCTTTACAACAGAAATATCAGGCAGCGTTCTGCCTATTATATGACGAAGCCCCGAGGTGTTTATTTCAATGCCCTTGTCATTTTTTATTACAGTTTCAAGTACAGCGTCAAGACGTTCATTATATATGGAAAGATCTATATTTAGCTTTGAGTTACCTTTGATATATCTCAGAGGATAGTCAAGATGTGACATACAGTCAAACATATTCTGCTGTGCAAGCTCAAGAAGCTCATCGTAATACCTGTCAAGAAGCTCATACGCAGAATCCTGTGTATATTCAAGAAAATAGAAGTCCTGTTCACCTCTGAGATTATGCAGAGAACCGAGAACAAAATCATAATCCGCAAGAGAAAGAGCATCTTTTGCTGCGGCAGTATCCTGTGTAGGCTGACCCAGCTCAATACCTGTATATACATGAAGTCTGTCATGATACATAGCACGGGCTTTGTTTATCTGCATAACAGAGCGTGTTATATCGTCACGGACATTTTTTTCAAAGTATTCGTTACATTCACAATGGTCGGTGATTGTGATCGAGTACATTTCAAGTGCGCTTGCCTGTTCGCAAAGCATAATTACACTGTCAGTGCCGTCAAATGAACATTCACTGTGTGTATGGCTGTCAGAAATAAAACGGTATCTCATAAATTACTCTCCGATAAAATCATGTTCTCCCTGTACATATACAGAGTTTTTTCTATACAAGATTATATCATATATGACATTATTTTTAAACACTCAATTGTAGTAAAATTATTCTAACTTTTATTACTCTAAATTAGAGATATTGCACCCACCTTTTTTCAATGTGGAATTATCAGCTCAAAGCGGCGCTATGCAGTTCAAAGCTATTAGTTCAAAGTTCAAAGCATGGCATCTCATTTTTCATAGCTAACATTTGTTTTTTGGCATTGAGCCGCATAAAAAGCCTGATACGCGGTCAGTACAGCATGAACCGCCAGTTCAGAGCGGATGCGAAGCGGAGCGATACCCGCGTTACGGGACCGGCGGCTCGCCGGGCGGAGCGATACCCGCGTTACGGGACCGGCGGCTCGCCGGGCGGAGCGATACCCGCGTTAAGGGGCCGGCGGCTCGCCGGCGGAAAAAATTTGGGGAAGGGGTTGACATTGAGAGGGTAAAATAGGATAATAACTATATATGTCCGATTATCGCAAATCTGAATTCGGTAAAATATATCGGACAGTATCAGGAGGTCATCATATGAACGCAGTAATTACCGTTTTAGGTAAGGATAATGTTGGTATACTTGCAAAAGTATCAAATGAATGTGCAAATGTGGGCGCAAATATCGTTGAAGTAACTCAGTCTGTTTTACAGGGAATGTTCGCTATGATAATGTTTGTGGATATAACAAATATTACAGTACCGTTTGCTCAACTTTCGGATCAGCTTTCCGCAAAGGGTGAGGAAATGGAAGTCAAGGTCATCGTAATGCACGAGGATCTGTTCAATGCAATGCACACGATCTGAGGCAGATTTTACTGCTTAAAAATAAAACGGAAGGTAGTTTGGAAATGATCAATTCACATGATATACTTGAAACCATCAATATGATCGAGAATGAAAACCTTGATGTAAGAACTATCACTATGGGTATCTCACTTCTGGATTGCATTGATGAGGATATAGACAAAGCCTGCGATAAAGTATATGACAAGATCTGCCGATATGCAGCCGATCTTGTAAAAACAGGCGAGGATATCAGCAAGGATTACGGTATTCCTATAATACATAAAAGAATAGCCGTTACTCCTGTCGCTATGCTGGCGGCGGCCTGCCCGACCAAAAATCCCGTTAAGTTTGCGCTGACTCTTGACAGGGCAGCAAAAACTGTCGGCGTAAACTTTGTCGGCGGTTACAGCGCGCTTGTGCATAAGGGATTTTCACAGGGCGATTATGCTTTGATAGAAAGTATACCCGAAGCACTGAATATTACCGAACGTGTCTGCTCGTCCGTCAATATAGGCAGCACAAAGGCAGGCATTAATATGGACGCAGTGGGAAAAATGGGTCATGTTATAAGAAAAACAGCCGAGCTTACTGCTGACAGGGACTGTATCGGCGCTGCAAAGCTTGTTGTATTCTGCAACGCGCCCGAGGATAACCCCTTTATGGCAGGCGCATTCCACGGACCCGGGGAAGCAGACTGCGTTATAAATGTAGGCGTATCCGGTCCGGGTGTTGTAAGAGCTGCCCTCGCCAAGGCAGGTGACTGCAATATCACAGAGGTGGCTGATATTGTAAAAAAGACGGCTTTCAAGATAACAAGAGCAGGTATGCTCGTTGCAAGAGAAGCTTCAAAGCGTCTGAGCGTTCCCTTCGGTATAGTTGATCTTTCTCTTGCGCCTACTCCTGCCATCGGTGACAGTGTAGCATACATACTTGAGGAAATGGGACTTGAACAGTGCGGCGCACACGGAACGACTGCCTGCCTTGCACTTCTCAATGATGCTGTGAAAAAGGGCGGCGTAATGGCGTCTTCCCATGTAGGAGGGCTTTCGGGAGCATTTATCCCTGTTACAGAGGATGCAGGCATGATAGAAGCAGCAAGAAGCAAAGCTCTGTCTATCGTAAAGCTTGAAGCTATGACAGCAGTCTGCTCTGTGGGACTTGATATGATCGCTATACCGGGCGATACAACTGCCGATATTATTTCGGGTATTATAGCCGATGAGGCCGCAATAGGTATGGTAAATTCAAAGACTACAGCAGTAAGACTTATACCTGCGATAGGCAAACAGGCAGGTGAAGAATTGAACTTCGGCGGTCTTTTAGGCAGCGGCCCTATTATGGATGTAAACACTAAATCACCTTCAAGATTTATCGCAAGAGGCGGAAGAATCCCTGCACCTATGCAGAGTCTGAAAAATTAAAGTTAGTGAGTTAAAAATGAATAATAAGAATAATTTTAACAATAATGATCCGTATGGCTTTGGCGGCTCATTCGGCAGTGATAACGGTTTTAATACAAACGGCTCGTTTAATACCGGCAGCGGATATGACTCAAACGGCAGCTCATATGGCAGTAACGACGGGTTTAATTCATATAACGGGTCGTATGGCAGTGACAACGGTTATAACCAAAACGGTTTAATTCATATAACGGGTCGTATGGCAGTGATAACGGGTTTAACCAAAACGGCTCGTTTAATACCGGCAGCGGATATAACTCAAACGGCGGCTCATATAGCAGTAACGAAGGGTTTGATCCATATAACGGTTATTCGGACACAGGCAGCAGTGCATATGAAGAACCCATGCTGACCGAAATCAGAAGGAAACATCCAAATGCAAGGATGGCTTCACTTCAGGATGGTAAGAGCACATTAAGAAAAAATCTTATCATTAGTATAGTTATGATCGCTTTCTTTACCATAGGTTTTATAGCTTCTATGATTGATGCGGAAGAAACGAAGGATTTTTTCGCCCATGCCGAGGATACCGCAGGTTCTGTCATTAGTGTGAGTTCACGGAGAACCGGCAGAAAAAAACACAGGAGAACTGTGTATGACGTTTCATATGAATATATGTACGATGGAACAAATTATTATGATTCCGCTACTATCTCATTAGATGAAGCAGACAATCTTCATCTTGTTTCAGGCGGATCTGTCGGAGATCCCATAACAGTTTATGTGGATGTCAGGGATCCCCATTCATCACGTATTGTATACAGCAGAGGCGTGCCAATGTATTATCTTCTTCTGTTCGATGCTTTAGGTGTTATTGTTATCATAGCGGGGATAGATAATTACAAATGGTGTAAAAAAGGCAAAATGATCATTTACCGCTCCGGAAAGAACACTATAATGAAAAAGATCAAAACTTAGTGCCCTTGAAGCCGGGTTTCAGCCGACAAAACAGCTTCGCTGTGTTTCCCATTAGTCGCCTATGGCGACTGCGTCGGTCGGCGCTTCTGCCTTTGGCAGAGGTGTCCACCGTACACCCGTACCACTCAAGGGGAAGCCTATGGTAATCACTACTTTTCAATGTTGTCCAAAGAATAGGGTACACTTCAACCTGACTTAGTCACAAATGCTGCTTCACTTGGGGGGTAGGAGAAATAGGGAGTTTCAAAATAAAAAAGTTTTTTCTGCTTTATTCTCTATAATATATACTATTTTTTGGGGATTTTCCAAAACTGTGCGGGGATAGAGTTTATAGCTTCAAACTCCCTAAA
>CACWRT010000093.1 GCA_902763365.1 uncultured Ruminococcus sp. | reverse complement strand
CAATTTGTCAATTCGCAAATTGTATGAAATTCGTTTGATTAATTTATACAATTTTACAAGTCAATTCTTAAGTTGACAGCATTGCCCCGGCGGGGAAGCTGAGCGGTAGTTCGTACTTCTTTTCAAATTCGTTCAGTAAATTGTTAGTGTAAAATAATTTCGTGGAAATAAAGTTTTTCAATAACTTTGAGTGAGGAACATAAAATAACAGCCGATAAAAAAGTAATAACCGCGACTAATAAAAGTTGAGTCGACGAGCCCAGAGCGTATGCGCAGCGGAGCGACCCCCGCGTTAAGGGTTCAGCGTCACGCTGGCGTGTTATGGGACCGGCGGCTCGCCGGGATAGTTGGCAAAAATATTATCAATGGTAAAAAACGAGCTGCTCAAGAAGCCTGATACGCGGGCAGTAAAGCCTAAGCGGCGAGTTCAGAGCGGAGCGTAAGCGCAGCGATACCCGCGTTAAGGGTCCAGCGTCACGCTGGCGGCGGTTGACAAAAGGGGGGGAATGTTGTAGAATGTAACTGTAAAATAAGGTTGAAAGAAAGGGAACTCGGATATGAAAAGTATGTTTGAGATCAGCGAAGGAAGACCTGATGTTACAGGGAAAGGTGAACCTATAATTGAGTTCAATAATGTAACAAAAATTTACACCCTGTATAAAAACAGCCGTGAGCAATTCAAGGCGCTTTTTATAAAATCAAGAAAATACAAAAGATCAAAAGCTCTCGATGGAGTGAATTTTAAGATATATAGAGGCGAGTCCGTTGCTATAATAGGAAAGAACGGCGCAGGTAAGTCAACCGTACTGAAAATGATAACAGGAGTTGCATTCCCTACTACGGGAGAAGTAAAAGTAAAGGGAAGAGTTGCAGCTTTGCTTGAGCTTACGGCAGGATTTGTTCCCGATATGACGGGGCGTGAAAATATCAGCTTTAAATGCTATGTCCTGGGACTCAGCGAGAGTGAAATAAAAGAAATAGAACAAAAGGTCGTGGATTTTGCCGATCTGGGCGACTATATGGATCAGCCTGTACGTACTTATTCTTCCGGTATGAAAATGCGTCTCGGTTTTGCTATCAACATAAATATGAATCCCGATATCCTCGTTATCGACGAGGCGCTCAGCGTCGGTGACGCTGCATTTAAGAAAAAATGTAAAGCTAAGATACGTGAGCTTATCAATAAGGATATTACCGTTCTCTATGTAAGTCACGGCCGTGATATAAGAGAAATCTGCAAAAGATGTATTTTCCTTCAGAAAGGTAAGGTCATCTTCGACGGCGGTATGGATGAAACACTTAACAAATATCCCGAATTCGGAAAGTAAACAACTAACCATTATAATGCGTAATTGTTTTTTCTCCCGCAGTTGTTTTTGTATAAACAACGATGTGAAGCGTACTGACATAGGTGTGTGACATGGAAGATCTGATACATAGGGTAGGTATACCCATTTTTATACAAATCATATTGGAATGTTGGAATGAATTTTTCCTGCTGATTATGCTTTTCACCTTGCTTATAAGCAGACACAGAGACAAATCAAATCTGCTTACAAGCAAAACAGAGATACCCTATACAAGTGAAATAATTTTATTTTTTATAAGTGTATTTCTGTATAATTTATTTGATATTGTTTGCGTATCCTTAATTGGTAATCCTCTGCCGCCTTTGATAATAGTCAGATATATTGCCGAGATCGGTTACTGCACTATAGGTATTTTACAGACTATTTTTCTTTTATATATGGTCAAAACCTATGTCGTCAAAAAAGCTTCGCTTAGCCGGGCTGAAAAATTGCTGACATCACTTCAGATCATACAGGTTCTTTTTATACCTTTTCTCTACACGACTCCGTTTACAAAACTGATATTCTATATTGATGATATGAATAATTATTACAGAAGCTGGGCTTATTATTTGTGGTTCTTATCTTCGATAATTTCCTTTGTCGTATCCATTTTTTTAACATTCATATTCAGAAAGAAAGAGGATAAGTTTTTTATGAAGGTCATCCTGATAGGCGCATCCATACCTACTGTAGCTTTTTTCTTCAGTATGACCTACACGGGAATCAGTTTTAATAATATCTCTGCATCTCTGAGCGCAATGGTGGTATTTATCCTGTATGAAAAATACAAGTCTTCCGTTCTTGTTGAGAGAACCCAGGAGCTGGAGCAGACTCAGACACAGCTTGCACAGAGTCTTCTGGAACTGGAGCACAGTAAAAACGAAACCCTGATGCTTCAAATACAGCCCCATTTTATAAATAATTCCCTTATGGCATTGAGGTCACGCTGCTCGGATTATCCTGATATATATGAAAGCATAACGAATTTTTCACGCTATCTGCATTCCAATTTTGAAGCTCTCAGCGAGGCAAGACAGATACCTTTTGAACAGGAAATGAAGAATACTGAGTCTTATCTTGCGCTTGAAGAGGATAATTTCGGTGAATGGCTGAATGTAGAATATGACATAGAATTTGATGATTTTTATATTCCTGCATTGTCTGTCCAGCCGTTGGTTGAAAATGCTGTCCGTCACGGTATAGCTACCTATGAACAGGGCGGTACTGTAACTATAAGCGCTAAAAGAAAAAACGGTAAGATCATCATTAAAATAAGTGACAGGGGTATAGGAAAATGCAATATTACCAAGCAGCAGCAGAACCGCAAGGGTATTGGCATTGAAAATGTTCGTGCAAGGCTTAGTTCTATGTGTGACGGGAAGCTTGAGATAATTATGGGCGAACAGGGTACGGATGCCGTTATTACTATAAATGACAATAGTGCTTCGTTAAAAATTGATCGGAATCTGAAAGGAAGCGATAATAATGGTGACATTGTCGGTTGACGATCAGCATGCGGTCAGAGATCTGATGAAAAAAATGCTGACAAAGCTTGATCCCCACGGCAATCATATGACTGCCCGCAATATGGATGAAGCTATAGATCTTATGTCAGATGATGTACAGATAGTATTTCTCGATATAGAAATGCCTGGAATGAACGGTATAGAGGGCGCCGAATTTCTTCAAAAGAGATATAAAAATCTTAATATTGTATTCATTACAGGACATATAGAATATTCTTTTTCTGCTCACGGAGTTTTTCCCAGCGGGTTTCTTGCAAAACCTTTTGACGAGCAGGATATTATTCGTGTTCTCGGACATCTGCGTTTTCCGATAGAGAAACACGATACTATTCTTACAGTCAGGTGTCATCCCTTTGCATTGTTTGTGGGGGACAAGGTGCTGGATTTTACAAGTGATCTTACTACAGAGATATTTGCTTATCTGGTGTATAAAGAAGGAGCTTTCGTTACAAACGGCGAGCTTTTAGCTATTATGTGGGAGGGCAATATCGAAAAAAGCGGCAGACTAAGACAGCTGATAATGGATATGCGTTCATCTCTTGCGGAAGTCGGGGCGGAGCATATTATGATAAAAAAATACGGAAAGATCGGTCTTGATATGAGATTTCTGACTATTGACGGAAATACAGATGATATAAAAGAATATTATAACTGGTACTGATGTTTAGCGAATAGTTAAGAACTGTGCCAAAACCTCTTTTTGATACAAAATTAGTGCCGAATAGCCGCATTAATTCACGACTTTGTTTTTTTGATTTTTGACTTTTTGCACGGTCTGAATGAGGAATTATATCGGCTTAAGCTTTATTCGCTGAAAGTTTGTTTTTTCGTCACTGCCCTGACAATATTTACAGCGGCACAAAAAGCGGCTCTGAGCGAAGATACTCTGAGCCGCCTGCTTCGTTCTGTAGATGGGGAAAATGGGGAGTTTCAAAAACAAAAAGTTTTTTCTGCTTTAATTCTCTATAATATATACTATTTTTTTCGGATTTTCCAAAACTGTGCGGGAATAGAGTTTATAGCTTCAAACTCCCCAAACTCCCCACCCTTTTGGTATGGGCAATAATGTCAACTTAACGAAAAAAATGTCATTCTGAGCAGCGAAGCGATGAAGAATTTATTTTATGAATAACTTTGAGCGAGAAACATAAAATAACAGCCGATATAAAAGTTGCAGCGGCGAGTTCAGAGCGGATGCGAAGCGGAGCGATACCCACGTTTAGGGATCGGCGGCTCGCCGGGATAGTTGGCAAAAAAATTATCAATGGTAAAAAACGAGCTGCTCAAGAAGCCTGATACGCGGTCAGTACAGCATGAACCGCAAGTTCAGAGCGGATGCGAAGCGGAGCGATACCCGCGTTTAGGGTCCAGCGTCACGCTGGTGAACGGTTTTTGAACACTTTATATGCTATAGTATAATTAGTACGGGGAAGTCTGAATAATGTATTTTCGGTGCAGATGCAGCGCTCAGATCCGTACTACGGGGGGGAAAATTTATTTGCACCGGAACGATCCGGAGAAATACGGTTTCGCAATGCTTTACGGCAGAAATGCTTTCGGTTTGCTGCGGAACCCTTTCTTCGGGTCATTTTTTTGCAAATGACAGAAAATTATGATGATTAGATACATAAAATTTATTTTTCCTATTGAAAAATTGATGAAAATAGTATAAAATATACCTTGTAAGCACTGTGGGCGGTCTGTATCGCTGCACGGGCATACCCGATCTGACTCGGGACATCGGAAACTGCGGCCTTTTCCGCAGGTTTCCATAAATTTCGTACCGCCATGTGCGGGGAAAGGATGTTATTAAAATGAACTATCTTAACAAGAAAACTGTTGAAGATATCGATGTAGCAGGCAAGAAGGTACTTGTTCGCTGCGACTTCAACGTACCGTTTGACGGCGAGGGCAATATCTCTGACCCTAAGAGAATAGATGAGGCTCTCAAGACCATCAAGTATCTTATTGATAATAAGGCAAAGGTTATCCTCTGCTCACACCTCGGTCGTCCCAAGGGCGAGTTCAATATGAAGTATTCACTTGCTCCCGTTGCTGCTTATCTTTCAAAGGCTCTGGGTTTTGAAGTAAAGATGGCTTCCGATGTTATCGGCGAGAGCGCAAAATCTATCGCAGCTTCTCTTCAGGACGGCGAAGTAGAGCTTATCGAAAACGTTCGTTTCCATAAGGAAGAAGAAAAGAACGATCCCGAATTTGCAAAAGAGCTTGCTTCACTTGCTGAGATCTATGTAAATGACGCATTCGGTACAGCTCACAGAGCGCACGCTTCTACAGCAGGTGTAGCTGATTATCTCCCCGCAGTATGCGGTTATCTTATCCAGAAAGAGATCACCGTTATGGGCGGAGCTCTTGAAGATCCCAAGAGACCCTTCGTTGCTATTCTCGGCGGCGCAAAGGTATCCGATAAGATCGGTGTTATCACAAACCTGCTTGATAAGGTAGATACACTTATCATCGGCGGCGGTATGGCTTACACATTCATGAAGGCACTGGGCTACAGCACAGGTACATCAATCTGCGAGCTTGATAAGGTTGAGCTTGCTAAGGATATAATGGCTAAGGCAAAGGCTAAGAACGTAAACTTCCTTATTCCCGAGGATACAGTAGTAGGTAAGGAGTATAAGCCTGATACAGAATCCAAGACAGTTGATTCAGATAAGATCGAAGACGACTGGATGGGTCTTGATATCGGTCCCAAGACAAGAGAAAAGTTTGCTAACGCTCTTGTTGGCGCAGGTACAGTTGTATGGAACGGTCCTATGGGCGTTTCAGAGTGGGAGAAATTTGCAGCAGGTACTATCTCTGTTGCTAAAGCAGTTGCCGAAAGCGGAGCTATTTCTATCATCGGCGGCGGCGATTCCGCAGCAGCTGTTGAGAAGCTTGGCTATGCTGACAGAATGACTCACATTTCAACAGGCGGCGGCGCATCTCTCGAATTCCTCGAGGGTAAGGTACTTCCGGGTATCGCTTGCCTCAACGAAAAATAATAATGCATAATTCATAATGCATAATGCATAATGAAATGCTTTATTCATGTATTAACATTACGGGGTAGGGCAAGCGCTCTGCCCCCTTTTTAATGAATAATGTATAATGAATAATTAATAATGAATTATTCGGGTGTACATTTCAATATCCGGATAGTTATAAAAATTCGGAGCTAAGAAGAAAGATAAATGTTGCGGGTCAAGGGGCTCAGCCCCTTGCGAGGTGCAGGGCGAGGAGCCCTGCCGGAGTCCGGAGGCAGAGCCTCCGGCGGGGTGCAGGGGCGGAGCCCTGCCGGGGATTGGGAGCGAAGTCCCAACCATAAAAAGAGAGGAGTAATTACAATGAACAAGGAACTGAGACAGGCAGTTATCGCAGGTAACTGGAAAATGAACAAGACAAGACCTGAGGCTAAGGCACTTATTGAGGAGCTTATTCCCATAGCAGAAAAAGCAAGCTGCGGAGTGGTTATATGCGTTCCTTTTACAAACCTTGAAACAGCAGTTGAGCTGACAAAGGGTACAAACATCAAAGTAGGCGCCGAGAACGTACACTTTGAAAAGAGCGGAGCTTTCACAGGCGAGATCTCTGCTGATATGCTTACAGAGATCGGTGTAGAGTATGTTATCATCGGTCACAGCGAGAGAAGACAGTACTTCGGTGAGACAGACGAAACTGTAAACAAGAGGACAAAGGCAGCTCTTGCAGCAGGTCTGAAGCCTATCGTTTGTGTCGGCGAGCTTCTCTGGGAGAGAAAGTGCGACATAACAAAGGAAGTTATAGCAAGACAGATCAAGCTTGATTTCTATGATGTATCTGCTGAGGATATAAAGAAGTCTATTATAGCTTATGAGCCTGTATGGGCTATCGGAACAGGTGAAACAGCTACAGCGGCTCAGGCAGAGGAAGTTTGTCTGTTTATACGTGAACAGTTAGCTGAAAAGTACGGCAAGGAGGTTGCAGACGCTGTAACAATTCAGTACGGCGGATCCATGAACCCGAAGAACGCAGCAGAACTTCTTGCACAGGAAGATGTTGACGGCGGTCTTATCGGCGGCGCATCACTCAAGGCAGCAGATTTCGGCGTACTTCTTGAGGAAGCAAGCAAATAATTCATAATACTTTTTTGCAAGGTATCGGGCGAGTTTTCACCCGATACTTTTGCCGATATAGATATTTCAACGGTTCAAGGCTGAAAGAAAAAATGGCGATGGAGGTCTTGCGTTTGACCTGTGACAATGTCAGGAGGTTGGTATATGAAAAAGAAGATAATTTCGGCGGTATTATCTGCTGTTATGATTTTGCCTGTACTTGCAGGGTGCGGTCAGCAAGACGAAAAAGATAATACGGCATCAGATTTATCTTATAATACACAAGAGTTTAGTATAAATACTCAAGAAAAAAATATTTTTGTTATTGATGGCAATAAATATTATAGTTCCGGAACTGCAATAGTAAATATTAATGATAACTCAAAACCTGAAATAATACTGACAAACAAAGATGAATTTGAAAATATGAAAGCAGAGGATAATCCGGAAAGTATTTGGTTAAATTACAGCTGTTCAATAATGAAAGATAATGAAATCATTCAATTTGATCGATTTGATAATTCTATCAGATCTATAAAACTTGAAAATAATGAGACAGTCGAAAAAAAGATCATTTTTAATAATGGATCATGGGCAAAATATTTAAAAGATAGAGCAGAATTATCTAAAATGAATTCTGAAACTGATTTAATAGAACTATCTGATTATATAATGTCTCATTCATCAAATTGGATTGACGGAGATGATGGTTATATTTATTTTCTGATTGATTCCGATTACGATGATTTTGATAATTATCTTCCGTTTAATTATTGCATTGGCAGGTTTAGTATCAAAGGTGATACTGTAGAGTTATATGATGATATAAGGGCGTCCTCACTTACTTATTTTAAAGGAAAAATTTATTATTTTGACAATGGATACACATTTCATTCAGGGACATTTGATATTGATGAAAACAGGATAGGTCTGTATTGTATTAAGCCTGATGATAAAGATAAAACAAAGTTGGTTGATGGTTTCTCTTTATCTGAAGAAGATAAAAAAGACTTAAAGTGGGCATGCGAACATATAGGTGACAGATTAGAAATAATAGGAAATACTGTTTATTATATTGCAGAAGATTCCACTTCAGACACTTACCTTTATAAACTTGAAGAAAACGGATCTGTTCCCGAAAAAGTTGTAAGCGATCCTTGTGCGGATTATTATATTGATGTTGATTCTGACATCTTGATTTATCAAAAGGGAAGTCTTAATTGTTCACCTGCATCCGGCTGTGTTGTTTGTTTGGTTGATCTTTCGAATGGAAATGAAACCATTCTATATCGGAAATTCAATGCCCCATCATCCGGTTCATGGGCTTCGGTTGACGGAGATTATCTCTACATTACCAATCCGGCGCATTTTAAGTATTGTCGAACATATATAAAAGAAGAAGAGTTCAAGAAAATTGGCAGTTCAAAACTTGACACTCCTTCAGGGCAGCGATTTAACATGAAAACTAAAACAATGGAATCATTATGGTGGTATTCGGAAGTAAAAGAAGGAACGGAGTATGATGATCTTTTCGGACGACCTACTACGAAAACAATTGTCAATGTTGGGGCAGAATGGGTCGAAGACGAAGGAGAAAAAGGTCAGGATGGTATTATTGGATACATTTAAAACAGAATGGAGAGAGTTAAAATGAAAAAACCCTTAATTTTAATGATACTGGACGGCTTCGGTATCGGAACAAACTACGGCAATGCAATACGCACTGCAAACAAGCCGAATCTTGAGCATATCACATCAACAAACCCCTGGACGCTTATTGCGGCATCCGGCATGGATGTTGGTCTGCCCGACGGACAGATGGGCAACAGCGAGGTAGGTCATACCAATATCGGCGCGGGCCGTGTTGTTTATCAGGAGCTTACCAGAATTACGAAAGCTATAAAGGACGGCAGCGTTCTCAAAAATGAAGCCCTCGTCCATGCTATGGAAAATGCGGCTCAGGATGGAAAGTCCCTTCATTTCATGGGTCTGCTTTCACCCGGCGGCGTGCACAGCCATAATACACACCTTTACGGTCTCGTGGAAATGGCGAAAAAAATGGGAGTAAAGAATGTCTATGTTCATGCTTTCCTTGACGGCCGTGACGTACCTCCTTCAAGCGCAAAGGATTATATACAGCAGTGTCAGGCTAAGCTTGAGGAAATAGGACTTGGTCAGATCGCTACTATTTCCGGACGCTACTATGCAATGGACAGAGATAATAACTTCGACCGTGTAGAAAAAGCTTACAGCGCACTGGTTTACGGAGAAGGAAATAAGGCTGCAAATGCAGTTGAGGCTATTACAAAGTCTTATGAGGACGGCGTAACAGATGAATTCGTTATCCCGACAGTCTGCGTTGAAGGCGCAACGATCAAGAGCGGCGACAGCGTTGTGTTCTATAATTTCCGTCCCGACAGGGCAAGAGAGATAACCAGAACATTCGTTGATCCCGATTTCAGCGGATTTGAAAGAAGAAACGGATTCTTCCCCCTTACTTATGTCTGCATGACTCAGTACGATGCTACAATGCCTAATGTGGAGATAGCCTTCAAGCCCCAGAAGCTTACAAATATGTTCGGTGAATACATCTCTCAGAAGGGTCTTACTCAGCTGAGAATTGCCGAAACAGAAAAGTATGCTCATGTAACCTTCTTCTTCAACGGCGGTGTAGAAGCAGTAAGCGAGGGAGAGGACAGATGTCTTATTCCTTCACCAAAGGTTGCAACATACGATCTCCAGCCCGAAATGAGTGCATATGAAGTTACAAAGAATGTTGTTGAAAGAGTTGAAAGCGGCAAGTATGACGTAATTATCCTCAATTTTGCAAACTGTGATATGGTAGGTCACACAGGTGTATTTGATGCAGCTGTAAAAGCAGTTGAAGCTGTGGATGACTGCGTTGGTCAGGTAATAAAGGCTGTAAAGAAGATGGACGGTGTAGTGCTTATCACAGCCGACCACGGTAATGCCGACAGAATGCTTGACGAAAACGGAGAGCCTTTTACAGCTCATACAACGAACCTTGTACCTTTTATCGTAGTAAATCATCCCTGCGAGCTTCGTGACGGCGGCAGACTTGCTGACATTGCCCCGACAATGCTCAAGCTTTTAGGACTTCCCCAGCCCGAGGACATGGATGGTGTAAGTATAATTAAATAAAGCGGTTTTATAAGACTGTATAAAAAAACAGACGACCTTTTTGCGGGCCGTCTGTTTTTTTATGAAAGGGTCTTATTGTTTTCCCGTGTTTTTAGGATGATTCGCCGTATTCATCAACGGACAGTTCAACGACTGAACCTCTTTCTTTTATTTCGGAAGCATTAAGAGCTGAGGACTCGTATTCCGGGATAATGTCATCGCTGTCTTGTGTGAATATGGATTCAAACAGAGTTTCAACAGATGAATTGTCGGTCGATACAGATACAACGACATAGGGATAATGTTTTAATATCCTGCTGTCCCTGACTGCTTCATATGCTTTTTCGTTGACATTCTGATATGAGCTTATTTTTTCGTTTATGTAATCATTTATGGATGACATAAGCTTGTCTTCCGAATCTTCGCTTCTCATACGGAAACAAGCTATTTCGGTAAAGCTGTCAGGCTTTGAGGAAATATACATAGCAGAGTCCGAGATTGTTCCGTCAGGTATTTCATAGTATTTCAGTATGTTTTCTGCGGAAATTTCGGACAGGTTTTCATAGCTCATGCCTTTTATTATCTCATCTGTAATTTCGTGCGCTGTGTAATTCTTTTCGTTTTCGGAGTTTTTGTTGTTCATGCTGAGGAGTATTATGACCGATATCACAGATGCGATAATAATGATCATGGAAACTATAATAACAGTCAGACGAAGTTTATTAGACTGAACGTCTGATTTTTCGTTTTTTTCTGGCATTAATTCACCTTCATATCCTGATGTTATTTGTAAAACTATGTGATAAAAGGATCCCCGACATATCCATTCTTAATTATACATACCAAAACAATATATTTCAACTACAATATTGTAACCGCCAGCGTGACGCCGGACCCTAAAACGCGGGGATCGCCCGGCGAGCCGCCGGTCCCATAACGTGGGGTTCGTTCCGCTGCGCATCTTTTCGGGGACGTTACACGAATTTACTAAAGATTGCGTGTCCATTTCCTTGGGTACAGTTTAGAATGAAGCAGTTTACTATTAACTAATCACTATTCATTAATTAGGACTTTGCAGAATAATAATTATATAAAGAAAAAACGATACAGATAACTGTATCGAAAAAATATAAGTCCGCCCAACCGTACACCGTTGATAATAACCTGCCTACGAGATAAGCAGGTGGGTATCCTCTCCACAATTTCATACTCCCTTCGTCCGCCGATAGGCGGGAGGTCTGAAGTCCACTGCAGAAGGCGGATTCCCGATTTAAGGGTTGTAGGGTTATTTTAAACGATCAATACGCATCGGGCAGACAATATAAACAAAATTATTATTTGCTTGTGTAAGCTAATTATACAACATTATTGAAGAAATTGCAAGAGAAAAAGAAAAAAATTTATTTTTTTATTATTCAGTTTCTCCGTTTGCTGTTTCCTCTGTTTCATAAGCAGCATCGAAGTTCTTTTCAAAGATTTCTGCAAGCTCGTCAAGAAGATCTTCGTCCTCAATTTCAGCAAGCTGAGGCTGTCCGTCTTCATCCTCTACAGCTTCAAATATCATATATGTACTACCTGATTCGATCTCCTGATCTGGAAGATCAAACTGCGGAGCCAAAGCATAGTAGTGACCGTCCTTATGATCTATCTCATCCAGTACTTCAAATTCGTATTCGTTGCCGTCTTCATCAACAAGAGAAACGAGGTCGGTTTCATACTCTTCGTTCTGTAAGTCCTTCTCCATCTCGCTCATAAAAAACATCTCCTTTGGATTTATTTGAGATAATCGGAGCTAAGCCCCGCTCCGATAATCAATCATAAAATATATTGTATACTTATTTTATCAATAAGTCAAGAGTTATTGCAACGAAATTATAAAATAAAAATTTCTATAAAAGTGCAGAAAAACTATTGACATTTTAAAAATAAGTGGTATAATATACTCAAGATAAAACGAACCTGATCTACTGACTGCGAAAGGGTTTCGATTGGTCTAATTTGAGAAAAGGAGGCTTAGTTCCCATGGGCGATTCAGAAACGGTTATATTTGACCTTGATGCCTCTTGGTGCGAGGTCTTCTGCGGAGAGAAGACGAGATAAGAACCATTTTGATGAGCGTCAGAGCGGATGTGTGTATGATCGTGAGATACACTTTATTATGTCTGCGTCGGCTTCTTTACTGAAAGATTTGTCTTTTGGTTCTGTAGGTTTCTTCGAACTGCGGGAAGGTGCTTGACGATGACGGTCAGCTGCTGTGAGCAGCAAAGCAGCTTCGGCTAAGAACTTACAATTGAATAGTTCCGTGATATTGTTTATCTATAAGTTGTGGTTATTCACGGGATGTTGAACCGCCGACAGCGGGGTTCGCCTTCAATCCGAGGGAAAGTGTCATAGGCTGAACAGGATATTGAACCGTTTATTACTTGAAAGTTCCGTACATTTTTTAGTATTATCGTCAATGTACGGGTCGGATGAAGGTTCGGCCGTTGAATGAAGCATTAAGGCAGATATTTTCTGCCGATGGTGTTACGCAGTGGAAGGTACACCCAATGCATTTCGGGTATAAATAGGATTATCGCAAGTTTTTGCTTATTATATATTCTATATAGACAGGAATGTGTCCAATGTAATACTTAATTTTCATGTAAACTACCTTTCATAAAAATAAACAGATCCTGATCGGTTAGAGGATCTGTGGGTATAGGAATGATTCCAATGCCGTACTTAAAGAGTTTAAAGGAAAGTTGAAAAAATTCTCCTGAGGATATGATGCCCCGACAGCTGTGGTTGTCGGGGCGTTACTTGCTATTTGTTTATAATTTCTTCAAGTGCCAGTGCAAGCTGATCCGGACAGGATGTACCTCTTCCGTTGCAGTCTATGCCCTTGCATTTTTCGATTACGTCTTCGGCTTTCATGCCTGTTACAAGGGAAGCGATCCCCTTAGTATTACCGTTGCATCCTCCGTTGAATTTAACGCTTTTAATAATATTGTTATCGTCTGTTTCTATCTCTATTGATCTTGAACAGACTCTTTTTGTTTTATAAACAGTTTTCATAATATTTTATCCTTTCATGCTTAAAAAAAGACCGATGCAGTGAATGCATCGGTCGGACCGTTATGATCAGTCACTTGTATAGGGGAGAAGTGAAAGATATCTTGCACGCTTGATAGCAACTGTAAGCTCACGCTGATGACGAGCGCAAGTACCTGTTACTCTGCGGGGAAGAATCTTAGCTCTCTCTGAAATAAAACGACGAAGTCTGGATATATCCTTATAGTCGATAACGTCAACTTTATCTACACAAAATGCACAAACCTTTTTGCGGCTCTTGCGGCCGCCTCTGCGGTTATCTCTTTCCATTCTTTCAGCCATCGGATGTTCCTCCTTTACTTTAAGTTAAAAGGGCAGATCCTCGTCTGTCGGCATATCCGCAAAATCATCTACATCTCCGCTTGTATAAGCAGGAGTCGAAGCGGTATCGGGACGATAGGACGACTGCCTGTTGCTGCTGTAGCTGTTGTTATTGTTGTAACCGTTGCCATAGCTGTTTCCTCCGTCATAGGACGAGGAAGAATTTTTAGACTCACAAAAATCCACACTGTCAGCCCACACTTCAGTAGTGTAACGTTTTGATCCATCCTGAGCCGTATATGAACCGGTACGGATTGAACCTGTGATGCCTATACGCTGACCCTTAGAAAAATACTTACTGATCATCTCAGCACGCTGATTCCATGCAACGACGTTAATAAAATCTGCCTGTCTTTCTTCACCGGGTTTTGTACGGCGGTCAACAGCGACCGTGAATCTTGCGACAGCGGTACCCGACTGGGTATGTCTGAGTTCGGGATCGGCGGTAAGTCTGCCTAATAAAGAAACGATATTCATAGAATCTCCTCCTTAATCAAGCTTCCTTCTTAACGATCATTGAACGGAGAACGCCGTCTGTGATCTTTGCAACTCTGTCAAGCTCAGCGGGTAATTCAGCTTCTGATTTGAAGTTGAAAAGTACATAGAAAGCATCTGTTTCCTTATTGATAGGATAAGCAAGTCTTCTCTTGCCCCATTCGTCAACGCTTTCGAGAGTACCGTTCTTTTCGATAATACCCTTGAACTTACTAACAGTTTCTGCTACAGCCTCTTCACCCTGTTTCAGAGAAACAACGTAAACGGCTTCATAAGAATTGATAACTGCCATTTTCTGCACCTCCTTCTGGACTTATGGCTGCTGCTCATGACAGCAGCAAGGATGTTATGTACACATAACATTTGAATTATAGCATTTAATCCTTCTGTTGTCAAGCCGAAATTAGTTTTTTACATGAAATTATTATCAAATTAAGCACTCATGTGACGCATATCATGCTGCGCTCGCTCGGGGTAGTCCTGTTTTAAATGCAGGGCTCCTCGCCCTGCACCTCGCAAGGGGCTCGAGCCCCTTGACCCGCAAAATTATTTCCTTTCCTACCTTTTTCATCTATCCGACTCTTATGCGGATCTAATCGCTTATAGCTCCAAAAATGGTAACTATTTGAAATCGGTGATATGTACACTTGGGTTGACAGTATTATGCGTTACACTCACGTTGGTAAAATAAAAACTAACTCTTCAATAGCTTTGAACAAGGAACATATAGTATAAGCCGATACAAAAGTAACAACCGCGACAAGTAAAGGTTGCAGCGATGAGCCCAGAGCAGCTTCGCAGTTCAAAGCAGGTTCGCAGCTCAGAGCTTGGCGGCTCAGTTTTAATAATGCTTGGAATGATTTTATAGCGATATAAAACATTATTGATAATAACGAACCGCTCAAACTGCC
>CACWRT010000092.1 GCA_902763365.1 uncultured Ruminococcus sp. | reverse complement strand
ATTTTATAGTTTGTATCGCTATAAAACCACTTTAAGCGTTTATTAAATCCGAGCCGCCATAGCTCTGAGCTCTGAGCCCTTAGCTCTGAGCTGCGAAGCTGCTCTGAACTCGTCGCTGCAACCTTTACTTGTCGCGGTTGTTACTTTTGTATCGGCTTATACTATATGTTCCTCGCTCAAAGTTATTTGGAAACTCATTCTTTCCATAAGTATTTACACGACTGCGCTATAACCTATGGAAACGCTGCAAAGTCAATTCCACATTACGGATTATAAAAAATTTCCCTCTTTACGTACGAAAGAGGGATCGTGGGGAATATTATATTTTTTCAGGCATCAATTATCAGTTTCTGACCGGGAAATATATTATCGGGGTCTGAAAGCTTGTTGTCGTTGATCAGATCTGCAACTGTAACATTAAATCTTTGTGCTATCTTCCAGAGACTATCGCCGCTTCTGACAGTATAAATGCCATTGTTTAATTCACCGCCCACGGCTGTCGGGAATCTTATTACCTGACCGATACTTATTTTATCGGGATCAATTATATCATTGAAGGCAGCAAGTTCTTCTATACTGTATCCGTATTTTTTGCCTATATCGTATAGTGTGTCACCATCTCTGACAATATATATGCGTATACTGTCAGGTACGGAATCAAGAGGAACACGTATGACTCTTCCGGCTTCAATATTATCCGGGTCAGGAATTCCGTTGAGCCTGGCAAGAGTATTTACATCCGTACCGTACATTTTTGCAATAGAATAAAGGGTATCTCCTTTTTCGATCGTGTAGTTTCCGAATATAACGGTATCGTCATCACAATCACTGCAAACAGGTATGCGAAGTATTTTGCCTGCTTCGATGTTATCGGGATCGGTTATACCGTTGAATCCTGCAATTGTTTTTACGTCAGTACCGAATTTTTGTGCTATGGAAGACAGTGTATCTCCTTGACGAATGACATAAACAGAAGTTTTCATGACTTTGACCTCCTCGATATATAATATGACACACAGTTATAATTTGTAACAGTTTGTTTATAATATTATCGTGGTTTATCATTTTATATTTAGAAATAATATATAAAAAATTAGTAAATAATATCATTACATTGTCTGAAAGAACGATTTTTTTGTTTTGCGTTTAATTTGTTGAACATTTGTTGGACACTGTGTGATACGATACCTTTAAGCAGTATTGCTTATAATTTAAATTTTTGGAGGTATAAATGCCATGAGAAAAGGTATTAGAATTTTTGCAGGTCTTCTTGCACTTGCAATGATGATCCCGATGGCGGCATGTAACTCGGACAACAATGATAAAGGAAATGAAAACAGTTCAGCGTCTTCTGTACCAGAAGGTTCAGTTACAGATAATACATCCTCAGTCGATTCTGAAGAGTCAGCTGATAATACAGCTTCTTCTGCTGATACAGCCTCTTCTGCTGCGGAGCAGTCAGCTGAAGCAGATGCAGAAACAACATCCGAGACACTCAAGGGTATTTTCAAGGCTTTGCAGGAAAATGAGGATTACAAAACTTATAAAACCTACTATCCGGATACTACCTTTGAAGAAAAACTCGTTGGTGACAGCATAGTTATTAATATAAGCGGAAATGACGGCGTTGAGGGCACCTGTACTTTCCCTGTCAGGGACGGATTTCTCGAATGTGATGTAACGCCTGATGACGATCTTTCGTTTATGATTTTTAATACCTATGTACTGCACAGTGCAGGAACCTATTTTGGAATGAATGATACACTCTTCATAGGTTATACAGAATACCTTGCCGCTATCAACAGTGGGGACTATGTCGTAGATCTGAAGGAAGACGGTTCGGGAACTATCAAGCTGAATATTGATAAAAAACCCGATGTTTCCGCACTTGACGATTTTTATGTCACTGAGGAGGCAGCACAGAAATATTATAACGAACAGCTCACTAATTTTACAATGAATCACGGTAAGATCCTTGTTTATTCCGTTATCGGCAAAGATGACAAAAAAACATTACAGCTTGCTGTCGGTGAATATGGAGAAGAGAATACAGAGCTGACCTATAAGTCAGTTATGTCAATTGTTAATACGATAAAGCCTGATGGTTATGAAGATTTCCGGAAAGACTTCACCGAACTCAAGGAACTCAAGACAGACAAATACAGTGTATCCTTTGATTCCGAGGCATACAAAGAGGAAACCGGAGTAGAGCTTAATGAAAACTATAAGTTTGTGATAGTAAGATTTGGAGCTTAATTGTGAAAAAGTCTGTTTAAGTATTTGATTTCGTAATTGGAAATAAACTATGTCATTCTGAGGAGCAAAGTGGTGAATGATCTTTTTGCTGTTATTGCAGATATTACTTTAACAATACCATATGTAGAGAAAAGAATCAGAAGTGTGGGCGGCGGACATTAAGGATAGAAAGCAGTTCCGAAGATGGCACAAAGGTAATAATGCTTATAACAAGGGAAAAGGGATAATAATATAGATTGAGCGATCGTTATTTGTTATTATAACGGTCGCTCACTTTTTAAAAAGCGGTTTTGTTATTTTTTACAAATTATTAAGAATTATCTACACTTACATGACAAAATATGTTATAATAAACGAAAGAAATCTTTAGAGGAAACAGTTTAAAGAAACACTTTTTAAAATACTCAACGACATAGAATGACTTTCAGGGAACGTCGAGTGAAGGTATAATAAAGATAAAAATAGTTAAATGGTGAAAAGCATGGAATTGAAAATTATGCCGTATAAAATGACGGTTTGCAAGGTAAGATCAATAAGAGATATAGAGCTTGGAGATGATCTCTATTTTATCGGAAAAACTGATGAGGAGCTTTCTCTTGTTTGTAAAACAGAGAGTACTCCCGCTGAAACTACGGAACGGGATGACGGGTGGCGCGGCTTCCGTATACAGGGAGTGCTGGATTTTTCTCTTATCGGAATACTTTCAGAAATATCAGGCGTACTGGCACGTAACAAAATAGGAATATTTGCAGTATCAACTTATAATACAGATTACATTCTTGTCAAATCCGAAAACCTCGAACGCGCAGTTGCCGCACTTTCAGAAGCAGGGTACTATATAATTACCAATGAATAATAAATAATTATATCGGCTCTGATTTCATTCGATAAAAGACATTTTTTCGCCGCTTTTACTTTTCTTTTTTGTGTTGATCGTGCTTATAGGCGGAGACACATAAAACAGAAATTCCCCTTACGAAGATATCAGATAAGGGGTTCTAAAAAATTTTATTTCAGGAGGTTCATCATGAAAATCACAGAAGACATCAGGTATGTAGGAGTGAACGATCATAAGATCGACCTTTTTGAGGGTCAGTATATCGTTCCCAACGGAATGGCATATAATTCATATGTTATTCTTGATAAGAAAACAGCGGTAATGGATACTGTTGACAGAAATTTTACACATGAGTGGCTTGATAACCTTAAAGACGCACTTGACGGCAGAGAGCCTGATTATCTTGTTGTACAGCACATGGAACCCGACCATAGTGCAAACATTCTGAACTTCATGAACAATTATCCAAAGGCAACAATTGTTTCAAGTGCAAAAGCTTTTACAATGATGGGTAACTTTTTCGGTACACAGTTTGAGGACAGAAGAATTGTTGTAGGTGAAGGTGATACGCTTGAGCTTGGAGAACACATTCTTCATTTTGTGGCTGCGCCAATGGTACACTGGCCCGAGGTTATCGTGACTTACGACAGCAAAGATAAAGTATTGTTTTCCGCAGACGGCTTCGGAAAATTCGGAGCACTTGACGCAGATGAGGACTGGGCGTGTGAAGCAAGACGTTATTATATAGGAATTGTAGGAAAGTACGGCGCACAGGTTCAGTCATTGCTGAAAAAAGCGGCCTCTCTTGATATTGAGATAATATGCCCGCTTCACGGACCTGTATTGAGTGAAAATCTCGGTTATTATATCGATCTTTACAATACATGGTCAAGCTACGGAGTAGAAACAGAAGGCATTATGATAGCCTATACGTCTGTATACGGGAACACTAAAAAAGCGGTTGAGCTTTTAGCAGAAAAGCTGCGTACAAAAGGCTGTCCAAAAGTTGTTGTAAACGATCTTGCACGTGAAGATATGGCTGAATGTGTTGAAGATGCTTTCAGATACGGAAAAATAGTGCTTGCAACCACAACATACAATGCAGAAATATTCCCGTTCATGAGGGAATTCATAAACCATCTTACAGAGAGAAATTTCTCAGGCAGGACAGTAGCATTTATGGAGAACGGTTCATGGGCACCTCAGGCAGCCAAGGTAATGAAAAAGATGCTGGAAGGCTGTAAAAACATAAACTTCACAGATACAACAGTTAAGATCATGTCTGCTTTGAATGACAGCAGCAAGGAGCAGATAGAAAAGCTTTCTGATGAGCTTTGTAAAGAATATATGGCTCAGAACAGCGAAACGGCAAATAAAAATGATCTGACAGCCCTGTTCAATATAGGATACGGACTGTATGTAGTAACATCAAATGACGGAAATAAAGATAACGGTCTTATTGTCAATACCGTCACTCAGGTGACCAATTCACCCAATAGAATTGCCGTATGTATAAACAAGCAAAACTATTCTCACCATGTCATTAAGCAGACGGGAATAATGAATGTAAACTGCCTTTCGGTAGAAGCGCCATTCAAGGTATTTGAATCATTCGGATTCCGCAGCGGAAGGAATGTTGATAAATTTGAAGGCTGCGAGCCTATGCACTCAGATAACGGACTTGTTTTTCTGCCAAAGTATATCAATTCATTTATGTCCCTTAAAGTAGAGAATTATATCGATCTGGATACACATGGTATGTTTATTTGCAGCGTAACAGAAGCAAGAGTTATTTCCGATAAAGAAACAATGACTTATACTTACTATCAGAATAACGTTAAGCCAAAGCCTGAAACAGAAGGAAAGAAGGGCTGGGTATGCAAAGTATGCGGTTATGTATATGAAGGAGAGGAACTTCCTGAAGACTTTATCTGTCCTCTTTGCAAGCACGGAGCATCCGATTTTGAACCGATAAATTAATAGCTCAGGGAGGCTTCCCGGCCCAAAGTCTTTAGCCAATAGCTCATATCATGACGGCTCAGGCTTTATTGTAACTATTTCAAAAAAGAACCGACAGCAGTAAAAATGTTGTACGGTTCTTTTTTTGGTTCACAAACGGAGATCATAATATGATTACAGCGAAATGAAAGCAAGGGATCCTGTTATTTTGAACAGCGTAGAAAAAATGCACATTAATTTAAGAACCCTTTTGCGAAAATAATGCGTATATAGATATGAAAGCTTTCAAATATAAGATGATGGGAGGAATAACAATGGCTAATTCTATTAAAAATGGCAGATCAGACTCCGAAAAAAACAGAATGAAAAACTACGTCAAAAAGCTGAAGGAGCATGATGAAGAAATTTTTGCAGAAATTATAGTTCATTTTACGCCGCTTATTTCAACTATAGCCTATAATATATCGGGTGGTCTGCTTACGAGATCAGATATAGAAGAAGTAACGTCAGATGTATTCGTGACTCTGTGGAATAACACCGATATCCTCAGGTGGGAAACGCTTAAAGGCTATATATGCTGTATCGCCAAAAGCAGAACAAAGGATCGGCTTAGAAAAGAGCATTTCAAAGGTTTGCTTGACATAGACGATACAGATGAAGCAGACGATATATTTGTTGATCAGCTGCTTGAAAAAAAGGAACTTTCTCTGTGCCTAAGGGAGGAAATAAAAAAACTGCCCGAGCAGGACAGAAATATACTGATACGTCATTATTACTATTATCAGTCTGTATCGCAGATCGCTGAAATTTACGGTCTGAACAGAGAAACGGTAAAGTCAAAAATAAGGCGGTCAAGAATAAAGCTGAAAAAGGCATTGACAGACAGGGGGTATTAATATGTATAGAAATGAGAGAACAGATAATATTGTATTTGATACGTTTGAAAATGATTGTATAAATGACATATCAGAAACACTGACAAATAAGGATCTTGCCGACGAAGAAAAAGTTAAGAAGCTTACCTTTGAAAAGCTTGGTATAAAAGAAAAAAAGTTTGAAAAACCGATCATACACACCAAAAAGACGATCAAAACAAAACGCAGGGTTTTAATGATAGCTGCGGCTGTCATATTGATCACCGCTGTAATTGGAACAGCCGCTGTGGGAGCTTCGGATACTTTCACATCTTCATTCAGCGAATATATTGCCGGAGAACCGGCAGACGGTGTTTTCAGCGGAGGGAATGTTCAGAAAAGCAGTGATACCTTGGATATAGACTTTCACGGTGTTACAGGTGATGAGCATACAGCGGCAGTATCCATGACATTTACAAGGAAGGATGGTATGCCCTTTATAGAAGAAAATCTGGTAAAGGATAAAGATAGCCTTATAGTGGAAGTTTTCAGTGAATACCGTCCGTTTGATGACGACTGTTATACTGAGGAAAGCGGATGGTATGAGGGCTATTCATATCTCACATATTATGAGCAAAAGTATAATTGCACTGTTCCTGCCACACATAGTATTGAAAACTTCATGCGTCATGTTAAAGATAATGACGGTATGACTGCCAATGAATATACATTTGAAGACAGCAGGACAATAAAGTATTTTGCGGAGTACAGCAATAATGCAGTAAATATAAAAGGACAGCGGCTTACACTTGGACTTGAAAAACTGTACGTAAGCCATATTGATAAGGTACTTTACAGTATGGATGATTTTACAGATTACTTGCAGTGGGAAAAATTCCGTAGTGATAAAAAGACTTATGAAAATCTCAAAAAAGAATACGAAGGAAAGCTTGGTGAGGGTCAGGAGATACGTATTGATCCGGATTGGAAAAGAATAGTTATAGCGACAAAATATGAAGTACCTCTGAATTACAGTGTATCGGTCAGCCTGAATTACCGCACCGTCCTCCGTGAGCTTGCAGAAAAAAATAATAAGACTTTACATCTTGAAAACGGTGATTACAGCATAGTTTCGCTGAAAGCCGGAGCGTATGGAATGAAGCTTAAAACAAAAGCAGAACTAAATGTTTTCGATAATGAAAAGAAAGATCCCGTCGATATGCTGCCTTTAGATGATTTGATTATAACCCTTGATGACGGAAAAACAGTGACAGCCTCAACTGTTTCAGGCAGCGGAGGAAGTATAGATGAAAAATACGGACAATTTGAAACGGAATACAGATATTATGAAAAAAGCCGATTTGAAAACGGCGAAGCGATAAGATATACTCTTGATCCCGAAAAAATAATATCTGTAAAAGTGGCTGATCATGAAGATATAGTTTTATTCTGAATGTTCATAAACACGAACCTATTCCTTGATTTTTCATAGAATAAAAATAGGAGCCCCGGCTCGCCCGGCGAGCCGCAAGACTCTGAACGCGGGTAACGCTCTGCTCTGAGCTATGAGCGGCGAAGCCCCTGACACAAAATAAAAAGACAAACAGCGGCGAAAAAATTGACTTTTATCGAGTAACCCCTGAGCCGCCAAGGCTCTGAACTCTTAGCCCTGAGCTTTATTTTCTGAGCGACACACTTCACACTAAAATAAGGATAATGATGTTATGAAAGGAAATACGACTTGTACATTATCGGAATTGCCTTTGGGAGAAGAGGCTGTAATAACAGGGATGCCGAAGGATGAATATCTTTGTTCTAAGCTGGTGCAGTACGGTATAACAAATAAGGTTAGAATAAAAAAAGTTTACTGCGCTCCCTTGTCCGACCCGTGCGCATATCTGTACAGAGGGACGCTGATATCACTCAGAAACAGCGATGCTGAAAAAATAATTGTCAGCTGTCATAAAAAACGGAACCGACATAATTAAGGGTGCGGCGGCTCGCCGGGCGCGCCTCTTCCACATTTATAAAGGGTGGTGCTATGAAGATATGGAAGATACGGTTATTTTGTCAGGTAATCCGAATGTAGGTAAAAGCACGATATTCAATGCGCTGACAGGTCTTAAACAGCATACGGGAAACTGGAGCGGAAAAACGGTTCTTACTGCCGAGGGTGTGTATAGCTACAAGGGCAAAACTTATCATATAACCGATCTGCCGGGAATATATTCATTATCGGGAACATCCCCCGATGAAAAAACTGCCTCCGAGGTCATAAGGAGCGGAAAATATGATTGCCTGATAATTGCCGCAGATGCAACAAATCCCGAAAGAAATCTTGATCTTGTTTTACAGATAAGGGAGATCAGTTCAAGGGCTGTGTTGTGCCTGAATCTTTGTGATGAAGCGGAGAAAAGAGGAATTAATGTGGACTGTGAAATGCTTTCCCGTGAACTGGATATTCCTGTTGTAAAAACCTCTGCAAGATCGGGACAAGGAATGGATGAACTGAAGGAAGCAGTATATAAAATCATAAACGAAAGGCTGTGTGAAGAAGATCAAAGAGAGTTGAATGACATTTTCGGTACGGATGACAAGGGTATAAAAAGGCTGGATGAGTATATAGAACTGAGCAGAAATATATCAAAAAAATGCCTGTGCAGTTCCGATAGTCAGATCGGAACTATACGCACAGACAAGGTAATAACATCAAAAAAATATGGTATTCCACTGATGCTTGTTCTTTTGATGCTTATATTTTTTATTACGATAACGGGAGCAAATATTCCTTCGGAATTTCTTGCGGAATTATTCGGTAAATTGAGATCCGTTATGAATAATGCGGCAGGATCGGCGCATATGCCTGAGTTTTTAAGAGGCATATTAATTGACGGAGTATACACTACGCTGACAGACGTAGTATCGGTGATGCTGCCGCCTATGGCAATATTCTTTCCGCTGTTTGCACTGCTTGAGGATTCCGGATATCTTCCGAGAATAGCTTTTATGGCAGACCCTTTATTCAGAGGTGCGGGAACTGACGGTAAAAATGCCCTGACGCTTATGATGGGATTCGGATGCAATGCCTGCGGAGTAACGGGATGCCGTATAATGAACTGCCCCAAAAAAAGAAACCTTGCCATGATAACAAACAGCTTTGTGCCCTGTAACGGAAGATTTCCGCTTCTTATAGCAATAATCTCCGCTTTTTTTGTTACCTCAATCTATCATCCGTTCAGATCACTGATAAGCGCAGTTATTCTTACGCTTTCGATAATTCTCAGCATTGCGGTTTCGATTGCAGTATCGGGATTTATAAATAACAAGATACTCAAGAATAAATATGAGCCTTTTATAATGGAACTGCCGCCATACCGCAGACCCCAGTTTGTAAAAACCGTAATACGTTCTGTTTTTGATAAAACTCTGCATATACTTTTCCGTTCGATAATAACTGCCGCCCCCGCAGGCGCAATAATCTGGCTGTTGTCAAATATAAGGTACGGTGATATGTCACTTGCATCTTATCTTGTAAGCTTTTTAGAACCTCTCGGAAAAATCATGGGGCTTGACGGAAAAATAATATCAGGCTTTCTATTGGGATTTCCGGCAAATGAAATAGTTCTTCCGCTGATCTTAATGCTTTACGGAGACGGGGGTACATCAGCAGGTAATATTGATCTGACGTCACTTCACGATGTCCTTATATCTAACGGATGGACAATAAAAACTGCTGTATGTATGATAATTTTCACACTGATGCACTTCCCCTGTTCTACTACCGTACTGACCATTTATAAGGAAACAAAAAGTCTGAAATGGACAGCCGCAGGATTTATACTTCCAACATTGTGCGGCGTAATAATATGTTCGGCAGTAAATCTTTTAATGAGTCTGTTTATATAGAAATGATTATAAAGCTTTATTCATCGTCATCAAAAGTAAGGACAATATTCCTTCCGTCATAACCACATTCTGACGGGGGGAATATTTTTTTTGCAAATTCCAGCCCTTCCTCGGGAGTCTGCACAGCAGGGCTGAAATGCGTAAGCCATAATCTGCTTACCTCAGCGTTTTTAGCAAGCCGCGCAGCTTCTTCAAACATCATATGCTTAGTTTTCAGTGCCCGGTCAAATTTTTCGGGATCATAGTACAGTCCCTCACAGATGAACAGATCAGATCCCTTTGCAAACTGAGATATGGTATCCGCCGGACGTGAATCTGTACAGTATGTTACTTTAAGCCCTTTTCGCTTACCTTCGGAAACATCACTGTAAAAGTATTTTTTTCCGTCGTATGAAACTTCTCCGTCTTTCTGAAGCTGTGACCAGATACACATAGGTACGGAGTTGGATTTAGCTTTTTCGGTAGAGAATTTAGCTTTTCTGTTGAGTTCTACACTGTAGCCGAAACAGCGTAAACTGTGTTTAGCCTCAAAAGGAGTCACAGTAAGAAGACCTGACTGAAAAGGTATAGATGGAGTTACTTCTTTGCAGATAACCTCAAAGGGCAGATTAGGCGCAATTACAAGCAGACTTTTTACTGTTTTTTCGATACCGGGAGGGCCTGCTATGATAACAGGATCGGTTCTGCCCTCATTGCCCATTGAAAGCAGGAAGCCTGTAAGTCCTGAGATATGATCCGCATGAAAATGGGTTATGCAGATAAGGTCAACAGGTTTTGTTTTCTTTTCTGCATATTTCAGAGCGATCTGAGTTCCTTCGCCGCAGTCGATAAGAATACTGTGTCCCTGACAGCTGATAAGACAGGATGTAAGCCATCTTTCTTTCATAGGCAGCATCCCGCCGCATCCCAGTAAAGTTACATCAAGCATTTTATTCCCTCCTGCTCCATACGGCACAGTAAGTCTGCGCCCTTGCGGCAAATAATTCTTCATTAAGCATTTTCCTGATCTCGTCTTTATTATACCAGCGTGCCTCGATTTCTTCAAGTTCGGAATCGCTTTCTTTTATAGTACCGCTTGCAGTTCCGACAATAACCCTGCACATTTCGTTGGATAGTCCCACAGCCGAGTAGCTTTCTTTCCATATTTCATCGACCCTGTCAAGATGAAGACCTGTTTCTTCCATAAGTTCACGGCTCGCTGCCTGCAAAACGCTTTCTCCTTCATCAATAAGACCTGCCGGAAAATTGAAAACCCATGTTCCCACAGCCATACGGAATTCACGGTTGAGAAGAATACGTTCACCGCTGCTATCATGAATTATCATTACAGCGGCCTGTGTTACGCCGTTTTTAAGCTTGTCATGAGTATTCATATTATTGTCACGGCTTATCATTTCATAGCTCTTGATAAGTCCGCTTTTAGTTTCATATTCGATATTATATCTTGTAATAAACTCACCCTGATGGATCTTTTCAATACGTTTAAAAATCATATTCATTCTCCTTAATTTAGAATATCACACCTTATCCTTACTATAATATTACCATAAAATCAAACACTTTTCAACCGCCGGCGAGCCGCCGGTCCCTAAACGCGCCGGCGAGCCGCCGGTCCCTAAACGCGCCGGCGAGCCGCCGGTCCCTAAACGCGGGTATCGCTTCGCTTCGCATCCGCTCTGAACTTGCGGTTCATGCTGTACTGACCGCGTATCAGGCTTCTT
>CACWRT010000091.1 GCA_902763365.1 uncultured Ruminococcus sp. | reverse complement strand
ATTTTTCCTTGCACTTATTATACCATATTTTATCCTAAAACTCCACTGTTTATCAGGCTTTTTCGATTTTGGGATAGAAAAAAGCAGACACTAATTAAGCCGTAGATTACTCTGTGATATAATCGAATTGTTGTTAGTGCGATAAATCGGAATTTAACGGGTCAAAAGTGAAGTAACCCTGTACGGTTATTTCTTGTCCGTGTTTTACCTCCTGATTTAGTCACAAATGCTGATTTCATTTTCGGGTGGGGAAAATGGGGAAAATGGGGGGGTATTTTTTAAAACTTTTTTCTATGGTATTTTTTTATAATATTTTTACCGGAAAATTTCGCTTTTTTTTGGGAATAGAATTTTTTGTTTAAAACTCCCTATTTTCCCTATTTTTTAGTAAAAATGGCTTGGTTATGCGATTTTTGGATAGGGAATTTTGTATTTCGATAGGGAATTTCAACCCCCAAATAGGGAATTTGAATTGTGATTTCCCCACTTTTCATACATCAATACATCTGTTTACAATTCTGCAAAGAACTTTTCCCGATTGTGATGAATAACGACTGAAACCTTATGTTTTATGAGTTCTTCCTTGAATGTCCTTGAACTGACAGGATTGATACTCTGTATTCTGCACCGGTTGACGTACTCACAGCGTCCTTTTGCGGCATTGTATTATCAAAGATCAGACGGTCATTGATAAACTGCTGTATAATATCGCTGTCCTGCTGATACTGTCTGAGCATATCGTTCATCTGTTCGTAGTTTTTCAGTCCCTCTGCCTGATAAAGCCGATATCCCTCAATCAGCCGGTTGAATACAGCAGATACAGCTTCTTTCAAAGTTGCTTTCAGATTCGGATCCCGTTCCTGCTCACTGAAATGATGATCAAAGCTGATGAGCGGGCTTCGCAGCTCAGAGCTAAGAGCGGGCTTCGCAGCTCAGAGCTAAGAGCTCAGAGCCATGACGGCTCGAAGTAATAACCACTTAAATAATTTTATGGCAATATAAATTTTATTGCAAAAAGTGCCGCTCAAAAAGCCTGAGCGGCGAGTTCAGAGCGGAGCAATACCCGCGTTTTAGGGTCCAGCGTCACGCTGGCGGGGGGGGTTGACAAATCGTGGAAAATGTGTATAATAGTGAATGTATGATGTGCACCTGTGGCGGAACTGGCAGACGCGCCAGATTTAGGTTCTGGTACCTCACGGTGTGCAGGTTCGATTCCTGTCAGGTGCAGAAACGCCCCCTCACTTCGTTCGGGGGCTCAAATAATAAAGAATAGAGAATAAATAATAAATATGAAATGATCCGGTAAGGCTTTTCAGTTTTATTATTTATTCTTTTTTATTTTTTCAGCAATATTTGATATTATTGCAAAAATGTTGTAAAATAATATATTAGGATAACAGGCGTATAATTTTATTTAACCATTAATAATTATACAGCCCGGACTCTAAAGGAAATGAGGAAAAAAATTGAACGAAGAAATTTACAGCGAGATCGCAGCCCTGCGCCGCGAAATTATCGAAAACGAATTTAAAGATCTTAATGATATGCAGCAGCAGGCTGTATATACAGTAACAGGTCCTCTGCTTATCCTGGCAGGCGCCGGAAGCGGAAAAACAACCGTTCTCGTGAACAGGATCGCCAATCTCCTTCGCTGGGGTAAAGCGTATGAAACAGATCAGGTCTACGGTGTTTACAGCGATGATGAAGTAAACGAGATACGTCAGGCTGCCAAAGGTGAAAAAACTCTCAGAGACGACCTGGTGCAGCGTCTGTCAGTGTCCGCGCCCGCCCCCTGGAGAATACTTGCCATTACTTTCACAAACAAGGCCGCAAACGAACTAAAAGAAAGAATATGCCGCAAGGTCGGTGAACAGGGACTCGATATATGGGCATCTACTTTCCACAGTGCCTGCGGAAGGATTCTCAGAAGTACTGCCCACTATATAGGATATACAAGCCATTTTACCGTATACGACAGCGATGATCAGAAAAGACTTATTAAGGACTGTATAAAAACTCTCCATATTGATGAAAAGGTAATAAGCGTACGTGCTGCAATGAGCGAAATATCAAATGCCAAGGATAATATGTTGACACCCTATGACTTTGAACTAAATGCCGGCAATGACAGCCGTCTTATCTCCATCGCAAAAATATACAAGCTTTATCAGGAAAGACTCATAAAAGCCGATGCAATGGATTTTGACGATATGATTTTCAACACCGTAGTTATCCTGAGAGATTTTCCCGAAGTACTGGAAAAATACGGAAATCAGTTTCGCTATATCATGGTGGATGAGTATCAGGATACCAACCATATGCAGTATGAGCTTGTTCGCCTTCTGGCAAGTGTTCACGGTAATCTGTGTGTTGTCGGCGACGATGATCAGAGTATTTACCGTTTCCGCGGTGCGACTATTCGTAATATCCTTGAATTTGAAAATACCTTTGATAACACCTGTGTAATAAAGCTTGAACAGAATTACCGCTCCACAAAAAATATCCTCTCCGCAGCAAACAGCGTTATACGCAATAATATAACAAGAAAAGACAAGACCCTCTGGACTGATAATTCTGTCGGAGATAAAATAATAAGGTACAACGCCTATGACGAATATGACGAAAGCAAGTTTATTGTCAAAACTATAACCGACGGAATTACAAAAGGAAACACCTACGGTGATTACGCAGTACTCTATAGAATGAACTCTCAGTCACAAAATATAGAACGTGTTTTCGTCCGCTCGGGTATCCCCTACAAAATAATCGGCGGAAGAAGGTTCTACGAACGCCGTGAAATACGTGATATGATAGCTTATCTAAGTGTTATAAGCAATCACAACGATAACATACGTCTGCGCAGGATAATCAACATTCCCAAAAGAGGTATCGGAGATAAAACAGTATCACAGATCGAAGAAATCAGCGATATGCTCGGTCAAAGTATGTACGATACAATGCAGCACAGTGATGAATTTGAAGCATTGATAAAAAGCCGCCCAAAACTTCTTGACTTTATATCTATCATTGAAGAAATGTCGGACTACCTCGAAAGCGGCAATGCTATATCCGATATGTATGAGATGCTGATAGAAAAAATCTGTTACCCTGATTTTATATTGCATGAGAGCGACCACGGCGAAGAAGCTGTCGAAAACGTCAGAGAACTTAAATCCTCCATCATGAGATATGAACAGGAAAATCCCGACGATGCAACATTACAGGGCTTTCTTGAGGAAGTGGCTCTGTTTACCGACCTGGACACATATAATTCGGAAAATGAAGGCAGCTTTGTTGTAATGATGACACTTCACAGTGCCAAGGGGCTTGAATTCGACAACGTGTTTATCCCGGGAATGGAAGAGAATACTTTCCCGGGCTATCTTTCAACTCTCTCGGAAGAAGATATGCAGGAGGAACGCAGGCTTGCTTATGTGGGTATCACCAGAGCTAAAAAACGGCTTTTCCTGTCCGCCTCCAAATCAAGGACTCTCTTCGGAAAAACTTCCCATAACCGTCCATCACGTTTTCTTTCGGAACTGCCGTCTGATCTCATAAAGGAAATAACAACAGAACGCCCGACTCTTAACGGTCTTGCCGGCGCTGCAAAAAATGCAGGCAGAAAAGCTGACGTAGCAAGAAGCAAAGTTTTATCCGGTCAGGTGCAGATTCAGCAGGATACCAACAGATATAAAGTCGGAATGAGAGTAAAGCACAGATCCTTCGGAGAAGGAATGATCATCGGCGCAAGAGCTATGGCATCCGATACTCTGTTAGAAATTGCTTTCGACAGCACAGGCACTAAAAAGCTTATGGCAAATTACGCTAATCTGGAGATACTTTGATACATTTCTTATAGTTTGTAGTATATACAAATTGATGTATTTGTCGTATTATTTGCCATTTTCGCACTAACTAAGGAAACATTTGGCAATAATAGTTCCAAATTGTGACTTTTTTTAGTTGTTAAAAGATTGACAATAAGGCGAAATAAATTTAAAATATAAGTATGTAAATCTTTATTATTTTGCCGAGATTTCAGACAGGATGATTAAACAGAATATGAAAATTTTAGCAATTGGAGATGTGGTCGGATCGATCGGGTGCCGCCACCTGAGGGACAAACTTCCTTCCCTCAAAAAAGCGGAAAAGATCGATATGGTCATAGCAAACGGTGAAAATTCAGCTGACGGGAATGGTATTACGCCGACATCTGCACAGTATCTTTTTTCAAGCGGTGTGGATATTATAACGGGCGGCAACCACAGTTTCAGACGCAGGGAAAGTTATCAATACTACGATAACTCTCCGTTTTTGCTGCGCCCTGCAAATTATCCCGACAGCACTACTCCGGGACACGGTCAGGCTGTATTTGATATGGGTCGCATAAGGGTAGGAGTCATTAATCTTTTGGGATGTATGTTTCTTGACAGTCTGGAAGATCCCTTCCGTACAGCAGACAAGATCATTAAAGAACTGAATACCCCCATAACTATAGTCGATTTTCACGCGGAAGCAACTGCCGAAAAAAGAGCTCTCGGATTCTACCTTGACGGACGGGTGTCAGCTGTATTCGGGACGCATACTCATGTGCAAACGGCTGATGAACAGATCCTTGAAAAAGGAACAGGGTACATTACGGATGTAGGTATGACGGGAACTATCAGCTCTGTTTTAGGAGTAAAAAGTGAACTTGCAATATCAAAATTCAGAGATAAGCTGCCTGTTCGTTTTGATCTTGCTGACGGAAAATGTTGTATGGATTGCATTTTGTATGATATCAACGAAAAAAACGGTAAAACTTTGGCAATAAAACGAATGAAGATCGTTTAAAAATGTACAAAATATAAATTTTCGCTTAAAACTCTTGAATATTTTCATCAGAATGTATATTATATAATTGTATACTTTTCTACACTATATGTCTGAAAGTATATTAACACACGGCAAGTTATAAAGACACGCACTGATTGCGGTTTCGGGCTTATGGGATCGTCAATCGGGAGTATATATCTGAAGAAGGAGGATGTAATTAAAATGGAGATTCTTAAAGTTTCATCTAAATCCTCCCCCAACTCTGTTGCGGGAGCGATCGCTGGTGTTGTAAGAGATTACGGATGCGTGGAGGTACAGGCTGTAGGCGCAGGCGCTACCAATCAGGCGCTTAAATCTGTGGCTGTAGCAAGAGGTTATCTTGCGCCTATGGGTATAGATCTTATCTGTATCCCTGCTTTTACAAGCATTGAGATCGACGGTGTAGAAAGAACTGCTATGAAACTTATCGTAGAGATCAGATAAACGATCTATCAATTATTAAGGAAGTGCTTTAACAATGATAAACGGATCAGGCTACAAAAACGCACTGATATCAGGTGCAAATAATATCACATCACATAAACAAGAGATAAATGCACTGAATATCTTCCCGGTTCCCGATGGAGATACAGGTACTAATATGTCTATGACTATCGGTGCCGCAGCTGCTGCTCTGGCAGATAATGATTCCAAAAGTATTTCAGAGATAGCTGCTGCTGCTGCATCTGCAATGCTCAAGGGCGCAAGAGGCAACTCGGGCGTAATACTCTCTCTTTTATTCAGAGGTATCGCAGACGGTCTGAAAAACAAAACCGAGGTAGACGGCAAGGCTTTCGTTTCCGCCTTTCACGTAGGCGTAGAAAAGGCCTACAGCGCTGTTATGAACCCAACCGAGGGTACAATACTTACCGTTGCAAGAATGGCCTTTGACGCCGGCAGAAGTGCTGCCGATATTGACACCGATGCTGTAGTGGTATTTAACGCACTGTGCAGCGCTGCGCATGATGCACTCGACAAAACTCCCGAGATGCTCCCTGTTCTTAAAAAAGCAGGTGTAGTCGATGCCGGCGGTATGGGACTTTGCATGATACTTGACGGTATGCTTTCGCTTATCCGTGACGGCGAAATAGTTGCCGCTGCCCCCGAAGAAGAGGAAAAGCCTGCTGTTGGTATTCAGGCACAGATAGATGCAAGCAAGGAATTTTTCAGAAATGCCGCTGCCGAGTTTGACGCTGTGATCACCTATACCTATTGCACTGAGTTTATTATTGGTAAGGCAGAGGATCTGTCCAAGAGTCCTCTTGAGCTTAAATCATATCTTGAGACCATTGGTGACTGCGTAGTCGTTGCCGAGGATGAAGATATTATAAAGGTACATGTGCATACCGAAAATCCCGGGAATGCTCTCGAGCAGGGACTAACATTCGGTCAGCTGCTGACTGTAAAAATCGAAAATATGAAGGAGCAGCACAGAAAAGCTGCCGAACAATATGAAAAGGAAAAGGCTGCTGCTGAAGCCGCTAAACTCAGAGAGCTTGAGCTGAAACCCGCTGAACCCGAGAAGGATGCGGGATTTGTCGCTGTGGCAAGCGGAGAAGGTCTTATAGGTGTATTCAAGGATCTGGGCTGCGATCACGTTGTAAGCGGCGGACAGAGCATGAATCCCAGCACAGAGGATATTTATGAAGCCGTAATGGCTACCCCTGCAAAAACGGTGTTTGTACTGCCGAATAACAAGAATATTATTCTTGCTGCACAGCAGGTAATCTCGCTTGTAAATGACAGGGAAGTTATTATAATACCTTCCAAAACCATTCCTCAGGGACTTGTTGCTATGCTTTCATATGCCCCCGATTCAACTTCCGAGCTGAACAAGGACTATATGACAGCCGCTCTCGGGAACGTTTCTACCGGTCAGGTAACTTATGCCGCAAGAAACAGTGAATTCGGTATGACCAAGATAAAAGAGGGTGACATCATCACTCTTAACAACGGCAAGCTTACCGGCAAAGAAAAAGATCCTGTAAAGGCTGTCGTTAAGCTTGCAAAGGAAATGGTGACAAGAGATACTTCCTATGTAAGTCTGATCTATGGCTGCGATATTACTGAAGAACAGGCCAATACAGCTATGGAAAAGATAGAAGAAAAAACAGGAGGCAGTGTAGAGATCTCTCTGATAAACGGAGGTCAGCCTATTTACTATTTTATTCTCTCGGTAGAATAAACTTAATGCTTCTGTCTTATGAATAAATTTAAACAGCCGATGAATTTTATGTTCATCGGCTGTTTTTATAATGTTTGTTGAGAAAATTTTAACCAAATAATATAAGCCGACCCATTACGAGCCGGCTGCTTGATTGTTTATTTCAATTGTTTTTCCTTCATCTACATAAAATTCGTTTGCAGTACCGCCGTTATATGCGGAATAATAAGACGATGTACCCCAATGAGGAGTGAATGTTACCATAGCTTCGTTGTCCTTCTTGTTTATTATTTTGAAAGTCAGCGAGTTTCTGGGCGTATTACTAATTCCCAACTGCACAGTATGATAAGTCTTTTCCTCGCCTTCTATAGTAATGACACAAAAGCCTGTTTCGGCGCTGCCGCTTTTATCAAGCTTAACAGTATATTCAACATCTTTAACAAGCTGCGCAGTATAATTATTATCCGAGCTTTTCGTAAGAGATTCAGTTTTTGTCTGATTTGCCGTATCTGTGTAGGAAATGGTAACAGGAGTGTCAAAGGTCGCCGACTCTACATGATTTGTTTTTGAGGAAATATCAAAATCAAAATAAGAATATGCAACAAAACCCATAGCCGTCAGACAAAACAAAATACATATGACCATAGTTATAACACGGCAGGTCATCACTCTGTCGCTTATCTTCTCATTATCGGAAATTTTGTAGAATCTGTTATAAAACGTCCTCAAACTGCTCCCTCCCTTCAAGTAAATGCAGTGTATAAATCATTATTCTGCTTTCTGTGTAGCATTGACTATCAGACCAAGCTCGACCTTCGGAACAACATCAAGACGATAATTTGCTTCGTTGCCGACTTCCTCAGGCATACGGACGATCAGCGCCATATACTTTACGCCGCCTGCTGCCAGGTCGGAATAATCGGTAGTATAATTGTTCAGCTGCAATTCTGCCTCCTGCTTTGCCGCTTCACGATCGGCAAGCTTCTGCATAAGCTCGCTTTCGGTATCCGCCGTCACAAGACCAAAACGCAGATAATCCTGCAAATTGAATCGATTGCCGTATACATTTGTTGCTATTGTATAATTGGTTACATTAACAGCTGTTTTATATCTGAAATCCTTGTCACCCTTGTTTTCAACTTTCAGATATACAACCTGTACATAGCCGGGCTCATACAATGCTTCATCATCAAAGACTTTTGTCTGACCATCAAGCTCCTCATACGTTCCGTCATCTGTTTTATGGGAAACCACAAGATCAAAATTCTGTATATGGAATATATTTCTCAATGTGGGACTTGTATCTGTAAACCATGCAAGAGAAGCGCTTGTACCCAACACGACCCATACTATTATAAGTCCGAGACTAAGGACCAAGGCTATTCTTTTATACAACTTTTTCCCTGAATTCACACTTGATCCCTCCAATCAGATCAACTTGCACATTTACTGATCCTCGTCATTCTTTTTCTTGCGGGCTGCAAGAACAACACCGCCCATAGCAGCTACCATTATAACCAGATATATAATAAAAACTGCTGCGTCGCCTGTCTGTGTGGGGTTAAGAGGCTGTTCGGAACCGCCCGGCTTTCCCCCCGGCACAACCGTTGTTGTACCGCCAACAGACGCTGTCGGGGTCGGTGTACTGTAAACCGTACTTTGCTGCCCGCTCGGTCCGTCAGGCACAGACGGTGTATCGCTCGAAGGTCGAGAAGGTTCAACCGGCTGCTTCGAAGGATCAGCAGGTCCGGGTCTGCTTATTTCAGCTGCTGTTTCCTGAACGCTGAATTGCCAGTCAAGACGGCCTATCTTGCTTTGATATCTGTTATCAAGTTCCCCGGGAACCACAAGCTTAACATCAAGGTCAACGGTTTCTCCCGGACCGAAAACTCCAAGGCTTACGGGTTCAAGGAGTCTCATGGGCTGATCCGCCATATCGTCAAACACGATATCATCACCGCTTTTTGTAACCAGCAGACCAAGCTGTGACAAAAAATCAACCGATTCCTTATCCGCAGCTCCCAGCGCCTGCATAAATATTTCAACATTAACTTTATTATCGGCATTATTTTTCACAGTTATCTTTTGAGTAAGTATATCTCCGGGCATAACATCCTTCAGATCGGGGAAAAGATCGGTCGGGGAATAGTCAGTTCCGGGTTCAAAAATAAAATCGCCTGAATTGCCGCTGTAAATAACCTCACCGGCTGCTGCATTGCAGACAAGTGACGGCACAAGCAGACTTATGACCAGAGCGGCCAATACGAAAAACTTTTTCATTGCGCCGCCTCCTTACGCCTTAGGCCAGCCTGAAAGCTGATCATAATCATTACCCTTAACAGGGTTATTTTCACTTTGCACACCCTGAGCATCAACTGTCAGAGTCAATGTCTTGCCTATATAGGTGTTATCTACCTTAGAACCCACTATTTCAACGTGTGAAAAAACTTCGGGAGTAGTCTGACCGGGCTCAACTATGCCCTGATAGTAATACCATCCATCCTTGTATTCCCAATACTGCTCGTTAATATTCAGCTTGAAACAGTCGGAAGCAGGCAGCACCTGTGAATTGATATCATACAGTATTCTGACACGAAGATAGAAGGGATGTGCGCAGATATTCTCAATGCTTACTTTCTTGCTGACGATATCGCCGGGAACAACATACACGCCTTCCTTTGGGAAATCATTTCCCTGATCGGTTTTCTCGTGGATCATCAGCTTTATTTCACCCGAGGTCACGACATTGGTCGCTGTTCCTGTCGTTGCGTAATATGCAAGCGAGCCCTGAGAGAAGAATGTCAGCACAGACGCTATAAGTGCTATTGTGATCAGTTTTAGCTTTGTTCTGCCCAATGTCAATGCCTCCTTTCAGCAATATAAAGTATCAGTCATGAGCTTTTCCGTGATAAGTAACATTATCCTTAACCACGTCACTATTTTCGCAATACAACGCTGCCCAAGCAAGATTTTTATTGTCGATCCTATACAGATGGCCGTCAACCTCGGTGTACTGCTGGATCGGTTTTATAAATCTGCTCTCCGCCGAAGCTGTTGTTTTATCAATAACAAGACTTGATGCAAGACCGGCGATACCGCCTGTGTAGTATACACCGCTGACTATCGTATTATTTACCGAACATTCTGTAACGGTCACAGTGTTCGGACTTGCCGAGGATGAGAACTGATATCCGATCATTCCTCCGACTGCTTGTAAGCCTTTTACCGAGCAACCGGAAATATGAACGTTTTCAATAGTACTTGTTCTTGCCATACCTGCGGCCACACCTGCATATTTATCATTTACTGTAATATAGGCGTTGGATATATTAACATTTCTGATGTTGGCACCTTCAATTTGTCCGAAGAAACCACCATAAGTACCTGACGAGGTTTTGAAATTTTTAATAGTATGTCCCTGACCGTCAAATGTTCCTTGGAACCTATAGCTCGCATTTCCTATGGGCGTCCACAAATTACCGCCAAGGTCTATATCATCCATAAGTTTGAAAGTTTTCCTATGTGTCGGATAAGAAACTCCTGTACCATTTTCATTTACTATTTTAGCAAGACCCGCAAGCTGTTCAGGTGTATATATTTCATAAACACTCTTATTTTTGCTGTACCAGTTGGTATCTGCCGTCACACCGTCCCATGCAGAAATTGCGTCTATATCGTACTTTTCATCAAAGCTGTCCATCTCATGTGTAAGCTGAGTCGCATAGATCTGAATATCAAAATCCTGCAGAGCAAGACCCTGGTATTTTGAATCCGCATCATCCTTCATACTGAGTGCGATTCCCACATCGCTTATATAACCGCTTACATCTTTAGGCATAAGTGTTCCCGAAACAACATTATCCTTTTGCAGAAACTCCCTTAAAGTACCTTTCAGCTGCCATGGAGAGGACTCCAAAAGTATCTCTGATCTTGTTTCAGGTATTACATTGCCGCCCGTCTGCGGATTACTGAAAGCATAAACCTCTATGACATCAGCAAGACTTATTTCGGAAGAGTTTGTCGGGAGGTTCAGATTTTTAAAGATAGCCCGATATCTGAGCGCCAAACTTCCGGCGTTTTCTATTCTTAGGATCTCGGCATGGGTATAACCGGGTTCCCATTTCTCATCATTTTTAAACAGTGTATTATCAGAATTTTTCGGCAGCTCTATGAATTTATTTTGTTCACTGTTCCAGCGCAACACACTGAGTTTAAGCGAACCCGAGCTTATACGATTATGGCTTGAGACCGCGCTGTCGCTGAACCACGCATAAGTCGTTCCTATCAGCATTGATATGCACATAAGCATTGATACGGCTGTAAGCACCAATGATTTCTTTGCAGACAATCTTATTTTCATTCAGCTGCCCCCCTTTCGGTCATCTATATTTTATTATACACGATTTTTTCACAATTATCAACCATTTAATCACTTTTTTCGTCTGTCAAAAAGCACCGGCGAGCCGCCGGACCCTTAACGCGGGTGTCGCTCCGCTTCGCATACGCTCTGATACCGCAGCTCATGCTGTACTGACCGCGGCGGCGAGCCGCCGCTCCCTTAACGCGGGTGTCGCTCCGCTACGCATACGCTCTGAACTCGCAGCTCATGCTGTACTGACCGCACCGGCGAGCCGCCGGACCCTTAACGCGGGTGTCGCTCCGCTTCGCATACGCTCTGAACTCGCAGCTCATGCTGTACTGACCGCGTATCTGCTTTTTTGAGCGGCTCATTTTCGCTTTACTCATATTTACGCTTTTACGCTGTAAACCACGCAAAGCCTATATAACCCTTGGCATCCCCTTTGGGGCAATGCTGTCAACTTAAGAATTGACTTGTAAAATTGTATAAATTAATCAAACGAATTTCATACAATTTGCGAATTGACAAATTGAAAA
>CACWRT010000090.1 GCA_902763365.1 uncultured Ruminococcus sp. | reverse complement strand
GCCTGATACGCGGGCAGTAAAGCCTGAGCGGCGAGTTCAGAGCGGATGCGAAGCGAAGCGATACCCGCGTTTAGGGACCGGCGGCTCGCCGGGCGGTAGACATAAATGTTTGTTTGTCACTTGAAAAAAATAAAAAACAGGCGTATAATATCATGTTGTATATGTGACAGCGTGTACCCCTCGGGTTGTGCACCTGTATGTACAATATCCGAATGCTGAATGCAAAGGAGGGATCTTGATGGAAGATATGATCGCCAAGATCATAGACATGGACAAAAAAGCCAGAAATCTTACCGATGAGGCTCAGAAAAGCAAAATAAGCTATGAAAATGAGATCCTCAAAACCAAGGAAAAGATAAAAAATGATTATCTTGCCCGTGCCAAAGATCGAATAGAGATCAATAAACAAACTGCTCAGAAAAAAGCCGACGCTCAGCTGAAGGTAATAGAAGAAAAGAATGATTCTATTATCAGAAAGCTTGACGGCAGTTACTCCGAAAACGGCGACAAATGGGTAAATGACATTGTTGAGCGTGTCATAGGAGCATAGCAGAAAAACTTTTCAGAAAGGAAGCATGCCTATGTCAACAGAGATGGCTTCAAATGCTATTCTGGCGAAGGCTCGTGCTATGTACGGAAAGTGTCTTTCCGATAATGACTACAGGCAGCTTATGGATTGCCGTAATGTGTCGGAAGTCGCTTCCTACCTGAAATCACGGACCAACTACAGGTCGGTTCTTGCAGGACTTAACGAGAATGAAGTCCACAGAGGACAGCTTGAACCGATACTCAGACAAAACCTGTATTATGACATATCAGCACTTTCAAGATATGCCAGAAACAAGTCACTTGTGTTCTCTAATTTTATTATCTCGGAAATGGAGATAGAACAGATCGTAAGATGCCTTACACTGCTAAACATCGGACGAGCGGATGAATTTGTATTCGGACTGCCGATGGCTATGACGAAATTCGCAAGGATCGACCTCAAGGCACTCAGTACAGTAAGAAGCTATGACGATCTGCTGGGAGTTCTTGCATCAAGCAGATTCGCGCCTGTTTTGAGAAAACACCGTCCTAAGGACGGGCAGAGAGCCGATATTTCTATAATAGAAGCTGAACTGAATAATCAGAATTACGGTATGGTAATAGAGGCTATCGAAAAACAGAAAAGTACCCGTGACAGGGATGAACTCAGGGATACTTTTTCTGCAATGCTTGATTTCAGAAATATTTCCCGTATAATCCGACTCAAAAGATATTACAATTTCAGCGCCGAAAAGATAAGACCGCTGCTGATACCCTATGGCAAACTGTCAAAGAAAAATCTCGATGAGCTTTGCAGCGCTTCGGACGCAAGAGAGGTTTTTGAGCTTTCAAGATCTACATACCTGGGCAGATTGATGTCAAAGCTTAAATACAGCGATCAGTCACAGATGGCCAGCGCACTTCTGAGTATGTACTGTAAGCACCATCTCAGACTTTCCGCAAATCCTACGATCGTTATGATATCATATGTGTATCTTAAACAGATCGAGATTGCAAATATTGTAAATATTATTGAGTCGACACGTTACGGACTTTCCTCAGATGAGAAAGCCGCAATGCTGGTAAGATGATTAAGGAGGTGATCATGTGTCTGTAAAAAAGGTCAAGGCAATAAACATAATCGGTATGCTGTCCGAACTTGATAAGGTTATTAAGTTCTGCGGTGATTCGGAGATGTTCCATCCTGATGATGCAATGTCGTTTTATTCAAATACACAGGATTTTACACCGCTCAGCGATAAGAATCCGTATGCCGCACCTCTTCAGAGCCTGAGAAGTACTGCTGATATGGCGGGGCTCAGTCTGGATTTTGTCAAGCTGACTGATTTTAACGTCAGCGATAAGGGAGTGCTCAAGTATGTGGAAATCACAGTGGAAAAGCTTGAAAAACTCGTAAACGACAAACTTCGCATCAAGCAGGATATAGACAGCTGCAAGAGAAAAATTGAACAGGTCGGACATTTCACAGGCGGAAATCTTGATTTTACCGAAATAATGAAATGTAAGTACATCACACCTTCGTTCGGGCGTCTGCCGAATGAAAGCTTTGCAAAGCTTGAAAGCTTTGATGAAAATCCTTTTGTAATGTTTTTCCCGTGTACGCAGGACGATACACATCATTGGGGCGTGTATTTTTCACCGAATGAACCGGGCGAAAAGCAGAATATCGACAGGATCTTTTCATCGCTTTATTTTGAGAAGTTAGATGTTCCCGAGATCGCAGGCACACCCGAGGATTATATAAAGACCCTCGAAAACAAACTTTCCGAGCTGAAAACTGCTCAGGAGAAAAACAAGAAAGAGCTTGATGAATTCTGGAGCGAAGAAAAGGAACGCTGTGTCAAGTATTACAGCAGACTTCAGGAGCTTGACTGCTACCATGCGATAAAACGATATGTTTATAAGTATCACGGCAGCTTTATCCTTGTAGGATGGATACCTGCCGATAAGGAAAAGTATTTCACACAGAATCTTGATGAGATCAAGAGTGTTGAATATTCCCTCAGCGACGGCAGGGAAGAGATGAAACATTCTCCGCCTGTTATACTGAAAAACCCGCCGTTTATAAGGCTTTATGAGTTCTATGTAAAGATGTACGGTCTGCCCAGCTATAACGAGCTTGATCCGACTGCAATTGTTGCCTTTACATATACTCTGTTCTTCGGTATCATGTTCGGTGATATGGGACAAGGACTTGTTGTGGCGATAGTCGGTTTCCTGATGTGGAAGCTGAAAAAGATGGAGATAGGACGAATACTTATTCCATGCGGTATTTCCGGTATGGTATTCGGATCTATATACGGATCGGTATTTGGTTTTGAGCATGCGCTTGATCCGGTATATAAAGCGCTTTTCGGACTTGATGAAAAGCCGGTTGAGGTAATGAATGCCGAAACGATCAATATTATAATATACGGTTCGGTCGCGATCGGTATAGTGACGATAGTGATATCCATGCTGATGAATATAGTTTCATCGCTGAAAAGAAAGGATCCCGAAAGCGCATTCTTCGGGGCGAACGGTATAGCGGGATTTGTATTCTATGTATCCCTTGTGGTTGGTCTTGTTTGTCAGATGCTTCCGGGGATCGAGTTGATGAACCCGATATATATAGTTTGTCTTATAGTAATTCCGCTTGTGATAATGTTCTTGAGAGAGCCTTTGGGACGCCTTGCGGAGGGAAAGAAAAAATGGCAGCCTGAAAGCTGGGGCGAATACTGCACACAGAGTTTCTTTGAACTGTTTGAAATGTGTCTGAGCTATGTCACGAATACCATGTCATTCCTCAGAATAGGCGCATATATCCTTGTTCACGCAGGTATGATGCTCGTTGTATTCACTCTTGCGGAGATGATAGGCGGCGCTGGATATATTATCATGATAATTGTGGGTAACGGAATAGTAATGGCGCTTGAAGCGCTGCTGGTTGCTATACAGGTACTCAGACTTGATTACTATGAGATATTCAGCCGTTTCTATATTGGCGAGGGACGTCAGTTTACACCTGTTGTGGCAGGAAAGAAAGAGAATTGATAATATCGGACAGTGACCGATATAAGAAAATTTTAAAAAGAAATGAGGATCATATTATGTTAGATTATATTTTACTTGCAGTACCTGTAGTATTTTTGGTAGCTTCTGTTTGTCTGGCATACAGAAACGTGACAATCGGTAAAAGAACCCGCAAAAGCGCAGTTTTAAGACAGATCGTATCATTTGGTTTAGTATCATGTGTCTGCCTCGTTACATCTATGGTAGCTATGGCAGCAGGAGATGGCGAAACAGCTGCCGAGGCAGCTAACGCCGCAGCTCAGAGCGGTGACATAAACATGGGTCTTTCCATGATCGGCGCAGCTCTCGCAACAGGTATTTCCGGTATCGGCGGCGGTATCGCAGTTGGCGGCGCAGCTCCCGCAGCTATCGGCGCAACAAGTGAAGATCCGAAGGCATTCGGTAAGGCGCTTATCTTCGTTGCGCTTGGTGAAGGTGTTGCTTTGTACGGACTTCTCGTTTCAATTCTTATTATCTCAAAGATCGGCTGATAAAAACTGCCGCAGCCCGGAGGAGATCTGTAAACATAGTAAAGTATTGTTATGCAGATACAAGGGGCAAGTGAAGAGCCTTTGACAGAGGTTTGGGGGCAGTGCCCTCAACTATGGGGGAGAGCACATGAAATTCTATTTGATAAGTGATAATGTGGATACGCTGATGGGTATGCACCTTGCAGGTATAAGCGGCGTAGTAGTCCACGAAGAGAATGAAGTAAAAGAGGCTTTGACAGAAGCTATGAACAGGGAAGATGTTGCGGTGATACTTATGACGGAGAAGCTGGTACAGCTTTGTCCCGAACTGGTTTATGAGCTGAAGCTTAACCGCAAACAACCTCTTATAGTCGAGATCCCCGACAGACACGGAAGCGGAAGAGCAAAAGACTCTATTACACGCTATGTCAGGGAAGCAATCGGCGTAAAAATATAAGCGGATGTCACAGGAGGTGTGAATATGCCTGAAACTGTAAGCAAAACAGATAATTTTCTGAAAGCGATAGAAAAATACGCAGAGGAACAGCGCAGCAAGATACAGTCGGAAGCTGAGGATTTCAAGGAAAGAGAACTCAATAAAGCTGAAGAAGAGGGTCTTCGTGAAGCATACGTTCTTATTCAGAAGAAGATGACGGATATAAAGACTCAGATAGCGTCAGATCTTTCAAAGGCGGAAACTGCAAGCCGCAGAAAGACTTTTGCCCGCCGTCAGGAGATCGAAAAGGAAGTCTTTGAAAAGGCTGCCGCAAAGCTTGACGAATATACGAAAACAGATAGGTATTCAAAAAGCCTTGAGGAAAGCGCAAAGAAGATATCCAAAGTCCTTGAGTCGGATGATGTGGTTTTAAAGGTAAGGAAGAAGGATCTTGTACATAAGAATAAGATATTCCTTGCGTTTGGCAGAAAATGTGAAATAGAAGAGTCAGGCGATATCGTTATAGGCGGTATGATGGGCATAAGCAAAAAGCTCGGTCAGCTTATTGATGATACTCTTGACAGTAAACTTGATGCACAGCATGAATGGTTCTGTGAAACTTCAGGTCTTAAAGTAACCGAATAATGAAAGATGGGATGGAACAAATGGCTGAAAAAGACGTTATTTTTGGTATAAACGGTCCTGTTGTTACCGTAAAGAACACCAGAAGCTTTTCCATGATGGAAATGGTTTATGTCGGTGAGTCCCGTCTGGTAGGTGAGATCATCGGTATAAATGATGAATTCACTACCGTTCAGGTTTACGAGGAAACAACAGGTCTGAAACCCGGAGATCCGATCTACGGAACAGGAGGACCGATGAATGTCCTTCTTGGTCCGGGCATAATTGACAATATTTTTGACGGAATTGAGCGTCCGCTGAAAGCGATAGAAGAACAGAGCGGTTCCTTTATCTCCAGAGGCGCATCCGTTTCGTCACTTGATCTTAACAGATACTGGAATGTTAAGATCAAGGTAAAAGTCGGTGATGAGCTGAAGGGCGGTCAGATATATGCGACCTGTCCCGAAACAGCTATAATCGAACACAGATTTATGGTACCGCCCACACTCAGCGGTACGGTGGTTAAGGCTGAGCCTAACGGTAAGTATAAGCTGAAAGATACTATCGTAGTAATAAAGGATGACAGGGGAGAGGAGCATGAGCTGACTCTCTGTCAGCAATGGCCTATCAGACAGGCAAGACCGAATGCCGAGAGACTCCCCGCTGATATCCCGCTTATTACAGGTCAGCGTGTAATGGATACAATGTTCCCTATAGCAAAGGGCGGTACGGCGGCTATCCCCGGTGGTTTCGGTACGGGTAAGACTATGAATCAGCACCAGCTTGCCAAATGGTGCGATGCCGATATTATAGTATATGTCGGCTGCGGCGAACGAGGCAATGAGATGAGTCAGGTACTTGACGAGTTTTCAGAGCTTATTGACCCGAAATCAGGCAGACCTATGACGGACAGGACAGTACTTATCGCAAATACATCCAATATGCCTGTTGCTGCCCGTGAAGCGTCTATCTATACAGGTCTTACGCTTGCAGAGTATTACCGTGATATGGGTTATCATGTTGCTATAATGGCTGACTCTACATCACGTTGGGCAGAGGCGCTCAGAGAAATTTCCGGCCGTCTTGAGGAAATGCCTGCCGAAGAAGGCTTCCCCGCATATCTGCCCTCGAGACTTTCAGAGTTCTATGAAAGAGCAGGACGTATTAAAACTCTCAGCGGCAGCGAGGGTTCAGTTACTATCATCGGCGCTGTATCCCCTCAGGGCAGTGACTTCTCAGAGCCTGTAACCCAGAATACAAAGCGTTTTACCCGCTGTTTCTGGGCACTTGATAAGTCCCTTGCCTATGCAAGACATTATCCTGCTATAAACTGGATGGACAGCTACAGCGAGTACTTTACTGATCTTGATCCCTGGTTCAAGGAGAACTTGGGTGAAGATTTTATTAAATACAGAAATAAGGTAACATCACTTCTGCATGAGGAAAGCGCGCTGATGGAGATCGTAAAGCTTATCGGTTCAGACGTTCTTCCTGATGAACAGAAGCTGGTTATTGAAACGGCTAAGGCTATACGTGTAGGCTTCCTTCAGCAGAATGCCTTCCATTCGGACGATACATTCGTTCCCCTTGAAAAGCAGAAGCTTATGATGAAGGCTATCCTTCACCTTTATAATAAAGCAAAGCACATCATTGCTGCTGCTATTCCTATATCAAGAATTACAGAGCTTGGTTTGTTTGAAAAGCTTGCAAAGATGAAGTATGATATCCCCAACAATAAGCTTGAGATGTTTGACGATCTTATAAAAGAGATAGATGATTCCCTTGCCGGACTGGCAGCCTGATGATCCTGATCACCATGCCTGCGGCATGGATAACTATATAATAATACGAAAGAAGTGAAATGAATGATTCTCGATTATGTTGGCGTAAAGGAGATCAACGGATCTCTGATCGTACTTGACGATGTTGAAGGCGCATCCTATGAAGAAATGGTCGATATCCGTCTTGACAACGGTACGATGCGGCATGGAAGAATAGTTCAGATAGAAGGCAAGCGTGTTGTTGTTCAGGTATTTGAGGGTACAAAATCAATTTCACTTGACAATACACGTACAAGGCTCAAGGCGCGTCCTATGGAGCTTGCACTTTCTCCCGAAATACTTGGAAGAGTGTTCAGCGGCGCAGGTGATCCTATAGACGGTTTCGGAGCAGTTTACCCCGAAAAGAGAGCTAATATAAACGGAACACCCATGAACCCTGTTTCCCGTATATATCCCAGAAACTATATCAATACAGGTATTTCAACAATAGATACGCTTATGACGCTTATCCGCGGTCAGAAGCTGCCTATATTCTCGGGTTCGGGTATGAAGCACAATGAGCTTGCTGTACAGATAGTAAGACAGGCAAAGATCTCGGATACGGAGGATAATAACTTCTGCGTTGTTTTCGCTGCAATGGGTGTAAAAAATGACGTAGCAGACTATTTCCGCAGAAGCTTTGATGAAAGCGGCGTTCTTTCACGAGTTGTAATGTTTCTGAATCTTGCCAACGATCCTATTATCGAACGTACACTTACACCGAGATGTGCGCTTACAGCTGCTGAATATCTGGCATTTGAGCTTAATATGCACGTACTTGTCATCATGACTGATATGACGTCCTATGCAGAAGCGCTCCGTGAATTTTCTTCCTCAAAGGGTGAGATCCCCGGAAGAAAGGGCTTCCCCGGATACCTTTATTCCGACCTTGCTTCACTTTATGAGAGAGCGGGTATGGTAAAAGGCAGCACCGGTTCAGTAACTCAGATCCCGATACTTACTATGCCCAATGATGATATTACACACCCTGTACCTGATCTTACCGGGTATATTACAGAAGGTCAGATAGTTCTTGACAGACAGCTTGAAGGTCAGGGCTTGTATCCTCCTGTATCGGTTCTTCCGTCGCTTTCACGACTTATGAAGGACGGTATTGGTGAAGGCTATACAAGAAGTGACCATCAGCCTCTTGCAAACCAGCTTTTTGCCGCATATGCAAGAGTGCAGGACGCAAGATCTCTTGCCAGTGTTATCGGTGAAGAAGAGCTTTCACCTACAGATAAGAAGTATATGCAGTTCGGTAAGCTTTTTGAGCAATATTTTGTAAACCAGGGCTTTACCGAGAACAGAACTGTTGAGCAAAGTATAGACCTGGGTTGGAAGCTGCTTTCAACGCTGCCGAGAACAGAGCTTGACCGTGTTGACGATGCATTGCTTGACGAACACTATATAAGCGACCCTGATTTGCTGACATTTGATGATTTTTCAAAAACAGCAGACAAGAAGGAAGACGATGATGACTGATCCTGCGGAGGTGGATTAAATGGCAGTACAGGCAGTACCTACCAAAGGCAACCTGATGGCATATAAAAAATCGCTTACCCTCGCAAAAACAGGCTATGAGCTGCTTGACAAGAAACGTAATATCCTGGTCCGTGAGATGATGACCCTTATTGACAGGGCGGCAGAAATTCAGGACAAGATAGATGCGACCTACAGCAAAGCATATCTTGCATTGCAGAAAGCAAATATCCGCATGGGTTATATTGATGATATAGCCAAATCTGTGCCCGAAGAGGATTCTCTCAAGCTTACATACAGAAGTGTAATGGGCGTGGAGATACCTATTGTTACCATAGATAAGGAAAGTGACGCAGAACTTGTATATGGTCTTCAGATGACCGATCCTACTATTGATGAAGCATATTCCTGCTTCAGAGAAGTAAAAAGGCTTACTGCGGATCTTGCCGAAGTAGAAAACAGCGTTTATCGTCTTGCTGATTCTATCAAGAAAACTCAGAAGAGGGCAAATGCGCTCAAGAATATAATGATTCCCCGTTTTGAAGAGGGCGTTAAATTCATAACGGAAGCTTTGGAGGAAAAAGACAGAGAAGAGTTCTCTCGTCTTAAAGTTATCAAAGCTCAGAAAGCTAAAAAAAGCAAAAAATAAATTACCGCAGTCACGATTACTGTTAAAGAGTATCGTGACTGCGGTTTTTATATCAACTATCAGTAGCGACAGTCAAAACTTGAACTGATATAAGCTAAAGATGGGATAGGTGCAGTTAAATCTTCTTTTTTACAGGAAATTTAACTGTATGATTAATATGACAATCTAAAAATATGATCGGTTCAGAAAAAATAAAAATATTTAAAAAAATTGAATTCAAGAGTATATCAAAGAAAAAAAGAGTATACATAAGATCGTAAAGGATTTTATAAGTATTTTTGACTTTTTCCGACTTTGACTTTTTCTGACTTTGATTATATAATAAAGCTGCAAGGTCAGAGAAAGTCAGAAGGGGATGAGAGAAATGAAGATGAGTGATCTTGTAGCGCAGTATATTATACGAATGCTTGACGAAAGTCATGGAAACTGCGAGATAAAAAGAAACGAACTTGCAAGTGTATTAGGATGTGTCCCAAGTCAGATAAACTATGTTATCACATCCCGCTTTACCCCCGAACAGGGTTATATAGTGGAAAGCCGACGGGGCGGAGGGGGATATGTACGCATAAAACGTGTAGAAACTGATAAAAGGGTGGCTATGATGCATATAGTCAATTCTATAGGAGATAATATTTCGGCAGCATCTGCGGGAGCGATTATCGGGAATCTTGTGGAGAGGGAAATGATAAGCGAATATGATTATGCAATGATAGCCGCGGCATTGTCGGATAAGGCTTACAGCTGTATTCCGCAGGAAAACAGAGATACACTCAGAGCGGCAATTCTCAAAAATATGCTTATAACGCATGTTATGATGAAATAAATAATATAAATGAACGGAGGAATTATTATGTTATGTCAATCATGTGAAAAAAGACAGGCTTCAACCCATATCAAAACTATACTTAACGGTGAACTGAAGGAATTTAATCTTTGCAGCGAATGTGCAGCAAAACTGGGATATGGATCATTCTTCACGAATTTCGGATTTGATATAGATAAGCTGTTCGGCAGCTTTATGGATTCGCCTGATATCAGAAAGAAGGCAAAACGCTGTCAGTTCTGCGGATCAAGCTTTGAAGAGATCGCAAAATCGGGCAAAGTAGGATGTGCGCATTGTTATGAAGAGTTCTACGATGAGCTTCTGCCCTCTATACAGCGTATTCACGGCAGGACTAACCATACGGGAAAGCTTGCAAGGAGTGCCGGAACAGAAGTGAAGGTAAGGAATGAGATAGCAAAATGCAAGGCTGAGCTTGAGGATGCTATTAAAACACAGGAGTTCGAGAAAGCGGCTGAGCTTCGTGATAAGATAAAAGAGCTTGAAAAGAACATAGCTGCGGGTGAAAATGCGTAAGGAGTGATAATGATGAGTGAAAAGATAACTACAAATGAACGTAAGGATATAAGCGATGTTGTTATAAGTACAAGGATAAGATTTGCAAGAAATCTGAGGGATTATCCTTTCCCGTGCAGACTCAGCGAGGATTCGAAAAGACGTGTTTCCGCTGCGGTACGTGAAGCAGCGCTGGGCGGTCACAGTGCACTTTCGGGCAGATTCAGATATATACAGATGTCCGAGCTTACACAGGAAGAGGCTGTATCCCTTGTCGAAAGACACCTTGTAAGTCCTGAGTTTATTTCCGACAGACAGGGAAGAGGTTTGCTGCTGCTTGATGATGAATCTGTCAGCATAATGATAAATGAAGAGGATCATATCCGCATACAGGTGATTCGTCCCAATATGGACCTGGACGGGGCATATGACATTGCGGACAAGATAGATACATTGTTTGACGAGCAGCTGAATTTTGCTTTTAATGATAAGCTGGGATATCTGACTCAGTGTCCGACAAATATTGGTACAGGAATGAGAGCTTCCCTGATGCTTCATCTTCCGGCACTGAAAGAAAGCGGCGCTATGGGCAAAATAAGCGCTTCGCTTTCAAAGCTGGGACTTGTTATCAGAGGAATGTACGGTGAGGGTACAGATCCTAAAGGATCGGTATATCAGCTGTCAAATCAGGTCACGCTGGGCATATCGGAAAAAGAAGCGCTGAGCAACCTGAGAGATATAGCAATGCAGCTTATAACTCAGGAAAGGGCCGCAAGAAAAGCAATGTCAGGAAATATAGCGGTTCTTGATACTGTATATCGTGCTTTCGGTACGCTGAAATATGCAAAGCTTCTCGGAAATGACGAATGTATGAAGCTGCTTTCATATCTGAGATTCGGCGTGGAGATGGGTATATTTGAAAACATTGATTTTGACACTATAAACCATCTTATGATAGAAGTACAGCCTGCTACTCTGATGAAAAATATCGGAAAGAAATTGTCTCCGCAGGAACGTGACTGTATCCGTGCAGAAGTTGTCCGCACGGCTCTTCTCAGAAAACAGGTACCTGCAAACAGAAGGCTTAATTAGTTTAAAGTTTATAGCTCAGACATAAACAACAATTACGAAAGAATATGAAAAAGAGAGCAAAGCAAAGCCTTCCCTTGAGGGGCAATACTGTCAACCTAAGACGTTGACGAAAGATTTGCAGACTTATCGCAGCGACCAAAGGCTCTGCCTCTGGACTCCGCAAGCCTTTGAAAAGGCTTGCGCGAAACTTTGTCAATTTTTTTTCCTTAAGTTGACAGCATTGCCCTTGAGGGGAAGCTAATGGCAGCATACACTGATTTTCAAAGTTGTCCAAATAATAGGGTACACTTCAATTGGTCTGAGAGTAAGGAGCTGATTTATTCCATAAATTATTGTTAATGAAGAAGTCGGCTTTTTACCCGGAAATAGATCAGGAGGGATAAATATGTATAAATTCAATGGTTTTACAGAGAAGGCGAATATTGCCATAAATGCGGCTATTGATGCTGCGCAGGCAATGGGACATAACTATATCGGCAGCGAGCATATTCTTCTTGGATTGATGTCGGACAGTGACAGCGCTGCCTATCGTATACTTGAAAAAGCAGGAGCAGATGAAAAAGCATTGACGGAGACAATAGTCAGCACGATCGGTGCACATTCACCTACAAGACTATCGCCCGAGGATTTCACTCCGAGAACAAAGCTTCTTATACAGAATGCGGTAAGACACGCAGCGAAAATGGGGAACAGTTATGTAGGTACCGAGCATTTGCTGCTTTCAATGATATCGGATAACGGCAGTTATGCAGCAAGATTTCTCAGGGAAACGGGAGTCGAAATGCAGGAAATAGGTGCAGGACTTCAGGATATTTTCGGTCAGCCCCACGACAATGACGAGCAGCAGGAATATCGTCCTGACGGTAAACCTAACGGGAAAAAATCAGCGCTTGAAAAATTCGGACGGGATCTTACAAAGGCAGCGGAAAAAGGAGAGATTGATCCTGTTATCGGCAGAAAAGAAGAAATAGAAAGAGTAATACAGATACTATCACGCCGCACAAAGAATAATCCTTGTCTTATAGGTGAGCCCGGCGTCGGCAAAACTGCAATTGCAGAAGGGCTGGCATTGAAAATAGTATCGGGTGATGTTCCGGAAACGCTCAAGAATAAGAGAATAATATCACTTGACCTTACGGGAATGGTAGCAGGCACAAAATACAGGGGCGATTTTGAGGAAAGAATCAACGCTGCTATTGATGAAGTAAAGAAGAGCAAAGATATCATACTGTTTATAGACGAGCTTCATACCATAATAGGTTCGGGAGCAGCAGAAGGTTCGGGAGATGCGGCGAATATTCTTAAACCATCCCTTGCAAGAGGAGATTTTCAGGTCATTGGTGCAACAACTATAAATGAGTACAGAAAGTACATTGAAAAGGACGCGGCACTTGAGAGGCGTTTTCAGCCGGTTAATGTGGGTGAGCCTACCGAAAGTGAAGCCGTGGAAATACTCAAGGGACTCCGTGACAAATATGAAGCACATCACAAGGTAAAAATAACCGATGAAGCAATAGATGCGGCTGTAAAGCTCTCTTCAAGATATATAGCAGACAGATTTCTGCCGGATAAGGCGATCGACCTTATTGATGAAGCAGCTTCAAGAGTAAGACTGCGTACAAACACAGCTCCCGATGACCTTCAGGAGCTGGAAAACAGATACAAAGAGCTTGAACAGGAGAAGGAAGAAGCTGTAAATAGTCAGAATTTTGAAAGAGCAGCTTCAATACGTGACGAGCAGAAAACAGTCAAAGAAAAGTTAGATGAGAAAAAACAGCGATGGGAAGAAAAGAATGAGCATAAGAACGACCGTGTTGTTGCAGAAGATATTGCTCAGATCGTTTCCAGCTGGACAGGAGTACCGGTTGTACAGCTGACGGAAGAGGAAAGTCAGAGACTTCTGCGGCTTGAGGATATACTTCATGAAAGAATAATAGGGCAGGATGAAGCTGTATCAGCTGTAGCAAGGGCAATAAGAAGAGGACGTGTCGGACTCAAGGATCCCAACAGACCTGTAGGCTCATTTATCTTCTTAGGTCCGACCGGTGTGGGTAAGACTGAGCTTTGCAAGGCGCTTGCCTGTGCGATGTTCGGCGACGAAAATGCAATGCTGCGCTTTGATATGTCAGAATACATGGAAAAGCATACAGTCTCAAAGCTTATCGGTTCACCCCCGGGATATGTGGGTTACGACGAGGGCGGTCAGCTTACGGAAGCAGTCAGAAGAAGACCATACAGTGTACTTCTCTTTGACGAGATAGAAAAAGCGCACCCCGATGTATTCAATATGCTTTTACAGATACTTGACGAAGGTCGGCTTACCGACAGTCAGGGCAGACACGTTAATTTCCGCAATACGGTTATAATTCTCACTTCAAATGTTGGGGCGAGGATGATAACCGAAAAACAGAAAAGCATGGGATTTTTTGGCGGCGACAGTGAAAAGATCAGAAATGATGAGGAAATAAGGGAAGCTGTAATGGGAGAGCTCAGACAGCTTTTCAGACCTGAATTTCTTAACAGAGTCGATGATATAATAGTGTTCAAAAAGCTTACTCAGGAAAATATTGAAAAGATAGCTGCGAATTTGCTTAAAGGACTTGCAGCAAGGCTTGATGATCTCGGTATCAGAGCATACTTTTCCGATGAAGCAATATCAGCCGTTGCAAAAGCAGGTTATGATGACGTATACGGCGCAAGACCGCTGAAAAGAGTTATACAGTCGAAGATAGAGGACGCAATATCCGAGAAAATGCTTGACGGCAGCATAAAAAGCGGTGACACAATAGATTGTATCTATGAGAATGACAAGTTCGGCTTCGACGTTGCCGGTGTTTCCGCAGCCGATGATTGATGAAAACCAATAACTTTCAAAAACTCACGGACTAAAGAGTCAGATTGTTTTACAGCTCCATGCAATACTGACCGCAGCTAAATAAAATCACTTAATAGCTCAGAGCATGAAAACGCAGGTTAACGTGCTTTGAGCTTTGATTTTTTATAATGATAATAATGTATACAAACTATACAGAGTGAATAAAGTCTGAATTGCCGCAGCTCTGAGCCCTGAGCTCTGAGCTAATATCTAATATCTAATTGTTAAATGATAAATGTCAAATGATTTGTGCATATTTCCGTATTTGAGGATTAATAAATAAATAAAGTCGAAAAATGCCTTGATTATCTTTGAAAAATAGAGTAGAATATATAGATGTATAGGAATGTAATTTTTAACAGGGCAATCAGCTCGGAAGAAATTCCCGATGGGGGTCAAAGGTAAGGGAGAATAGAATGGTTTTTTCTTCATTGTTTTTTGTTTTCTTTTTTCTGGCGATAACGCTTGCAGCATATTTTATCTGCAAAACCACAAGATCGAAGAATATCGTACTTGTTATCGCATCATTGATTTTTTACGCATGGGGCGAACCGATATGGGTCGGTCTGTTGATTTTCAGCGCATTTCTGAACTGGAAGGGCGCATTGCTGATAGAAAAGTATAAGGGGAAAAAGGGTGCGACCATAATTGCCGGTACAGCAATTGTAATTGATCTTGCATTTCTTATTGTGTTCAAGTACAGCGGTTTTATCGTTGAGAATATAAACGGACTTCTTCATACTGCAATACCTGTTCCGCAGATAACCATGCCGATAGGCATAAGCTTCTTTACGTTCCAGGCAATATCATACATACTTGACGTACTCTGGGAAACAGTTCCGGCGCAGAAGAAATATGCGAGGTTCCTGCTCTATCTGTCACTTTTCCCGCAGCTTATTGCAGGTCCTATAGTTCGCTACAGCGTCATTGAAAAAGAGATCGCCGACAGAAAATCCACACCTCAAGACATCAGCGAAGGCGCAATGAGGGCGATTGTCGGTCTCTCTAAAAAAGTAATAATTGCTAATAATCTTTATGTAATAGTTGAACAATTTTTCGGTACAGATATAACAAATCTGTCATTCCTCGGAACATGGTATGGTGTAATAGTATATTCGCTGTATGTATACTTTGATTTCAGCGGTTACAGCGATATCGCTATAGGTCTGGGAAGAATGTTCGGCTTCCATTTCAACGAAAACTTCAATTATCCTTTTATATGCAAGACTATCAGTGAGTTCTGGCAGAGATGGCATATTTCCCTCAGTTCGTTTTTCAGGGATTATCTGTTCTATGCGCCTATTTTCGGCAGACCGAGAAAGTATCTAAATCTTTTCCTTGTATGGTTCTGCACTGGTATGTGGCACGGCGCATCATGGAACTTTATTTTCTGGGGACTCTATTTCGGTATATTCATCTTCATCGAAACACTTATAGGTAAAAAACGTCTTAAAAAGTGGAACAAGATCCTCACTCATATTTACAGTAAGATAATTATTGTTATCGGCTTCGGTATATTCTATTTTACCGACCTGTCACAGCTTGGCAGATTCTTTGCAAATATATCGGGAATAAGTATGCTGACTAATGGAAATGCTTTCGGAGATCTTATGACATGGAATTCACTTCTGAATAATATTTTCCTCATAGCCTTTGCTATTATTGTATCTATGCCTGTACTTCAGAAGATAAAATATTTCTTCTTTGAATGGGGTAATAATACAGTGTATGCTGTAGGAAAGATCGGATCAACAGTAATATGCTGTGCGCTTCTGATAATATGCAGTATTCTTATGGTGGATAATACCAATAATCCGTTCCTGTATTTCAGATTCTGATGAGGAGGATATGAATGGAAGAACAAAGAAAAAAAGCGCCTTCAAAAAATAGTGCTCCAAAGAAAAATGTTTCGCACAAAAAAGGGTTTAATTATATGAAGAAGAAGTATGTTATTCACGGTTTTTCCGTAATTTCGCTTCTTATAATGACCCCTGTGTTTTTCATAATTGCAGTACTGCTGATAGTTATCCCGCGTTCGGATATTTCATACATAGAAAAACGTAAGCTTGCGGAGTTTCCCGAGTTCTCTTTTGAAAGCTATTTTTCGGGGGAATATACAGCGAAGGTTACCGAATTCTATGATGATACAGTTCCCGACCGTGATAATTTCAAAACAGCAGGATATAACTTTAAATCTATTTTCGGACTTCATACGGAAGACGAAGTAAAAATGATAGGTACACCTGTGGCTGTTGTCAATGATAAAAACAAAGACAAGAATAAAACAGACGAAAGCAGTAAATCATCCGGTCAGAACAAGACTGATAATAAGGACAATAAAAGCGATCAGAAGACTGACGGCAAGAAAACTGAGTCCTCGGATAAGGAAACCAGTCAGGATAACGGTAATGCTAAAATAGATAAAGAGCATGACGAGTATAAGGAAGCTTCAAATGGTCTTATCGTAGTAAAGCATGACGGACACTATCGTGGTCTCGAGCTGTTCAGCGGCGGAAGCGGCGATACCTATGTTGAGGCTATGAAAAATTTCCACAATGATATTGGCGACGGAGTAAAGATCTACTCCATGTCGGCAGCTACTGCAAGCCAGTATTATCTGCCGCCCTCCTTCGAGCAATACAGCGTTGATCAGAAAGAAACAATGGATGATATTGCGTCACGCTATGGTGATTCTGCCGCATATGTAGACGTCATTTCTGCTTTACAGAATCATGTAAATGAGGACATATACCTGAGAACAGACCATCACTGGTCGCCTCTCGGTGCTTATTACGCGGCTCAGGCATTTGCAAATTCGGCAGGCGTTCCCTTCAAGGATATAAGCACATATAAAAAGGTAAAAGTTACGGATAATTTCTCGGGTACTCTTGCCGCATGGAGTGAGGATGCAAATCTGACAAATGACACGGAAGAATTCAGCTACTATCAGCCTGATAATTATGATCAGTGCACAACTACTTACTATACGACAAGCCTTGAAGATGACGGAACAGGTAATTTCTTTAATGAGGTAGGTCATCCCGAACAGAATGCATATCTTACATTTATGGGCGGAGATGAGGTTGTTGTAAAGGTAGATACAAACGTGAAGAACGGCAGAAAGCTTCTTATAGTGAAGGACAGCTATGGTAATGCGCTTCCAGGTTATCTTTTTGGTTCATTTGAAAAGATATGTGTGGTTGATATGCGTTATTTCCAGTCAAATCTTGTTCAGTATGCTAAGGACGAAGGTATTACGGATATGCTGTTTGCTATGACAACCTTCTCAGCAGTGGGCGGAAATGCCGATAATCTTGAAAACCTCAGGGTACAGTAAATAAGGGATAAGTGTCAGGCGGATAGTTGTTTATTCCGGCTGTCCGCCGATGACTTGGATATTGTTTCTGATGATGGGGTTATGATAATGAGTGAGAGGCGATATGAGAAAAAAGCATCGTCTGCCATAATTATTCATTACTAATTATTAATTATTTTGACGGGGTGTTAAGGATTGAAAGAGTTGCAGTATCCTTTTGACAGTGAATATATTATCAAGAAAAAGAAATCAATAAAAAGAACCTTGCTGGCTGACGGCAGTACAAGACTAAAGAAGAGGATAGCGGTTTTCGGCGGTTCAACCACAAACGCTATAGTTGACTATCTTGAATTGTTCCTGCTTGATCAGGGAATAGAGCCGGAGTTTTATCAGTCCGAGTATGCTCAGTACTGGCAGGACGCAATGTTCCCAAGTGAAGAGCTTATAGAATTCAAGCCGGATATAGTATGGATTCATACGACAAACAGAAATATTACTTCATATCCCACAACTGCTGACAGCCGTGAGGATGTGGCAGGGCTTGTTGAAAAGGAATATACAAAATTTGAACAGATGTGGCAGAAGATAAGTGAAACTTATCATTGTCCGATCATACAGAATAATTTTGAGATGCCATTTTACAGACTGATGGGAAATAAGGATTGTTCCGATTACAGAGGTCGTTCCAATTTCGTCACAAGACTGAATACAAAGTTTTATGAGTATTCCGAGAAAACAGAGGGCTTCTATATAAATGACATTAATTTTATTTCAGCTTCCTTTGGTCTAAAAGAGTGGAGCGATCCTTCCTATTGGAATATGTATAAATACGCTATGTGCTTCGACGCTATTCCCGAATTTTCTTTCAACCTTTCCAATATAATTAAATCTGTATTCGGAAAGAATAAGAAGGCTCTTGCCCTTGATCTTGACAACACTCTCTGGGGCGGTGTTGTAGGAGACGATGGTGTAGACGGTATCCAGATAGGTCAGGAAACAGGTGTTTCCCAGTCCTATTATGAATTCCAGTCATATGTAAAATCACTGAAGTCACTTGGTATAATTCTTACAGTATGCTCAAAGAACGACCATGAAAATGCAATTGCAGGTCTTGAACATCCGGAGGGTGCTCTTAAACCGGATGATTTCATTATAATTAAAGCAAACTGGGAAAACAAGGACAGAAATATAGTGGAAACTGCCGCTGAACTCAATATTCTGCCTGATGCAATAGTTTTTGCAGATGATAATCCGGCAGAACGTGAGATAGTCAGACAGCAGGTAAAGGGCTGTGCTGTTCCGGAAATGGACGGTGTGGAAAATTATATAACAACTCTGGACAGAAACGGATATTTTGAAGTAACTAATTTCAGTGCCGATGATCTCAAGAGAAATGAGATGTATAAGGCGAATGCTCAGAGAGCCGCTCAGCAGGCTTCTTTTGGGGACTATAACGAGTATCTGAGAAGTCTTGAAATGACGGCAGTTATTGATGACTTTATTCCTGTATACCTTCAGAGGATAACACAGCTTTCAAATAAGAGCAATCAGTTCAATGTTACCACAAAGCGATATACAGCTACAGAGATGGAAGAGGTATTTGCAAGCGGCGACTATATAAGACTTTATGGCAAGCTTATAGACAAATTCGGAGATAACGGTGTCGTAAGCGTTGTTATCGGGCATAAAAATGGTGAAGTACTTGATATGGATCTGTGGATAATGAGCTGCCGTGTTCTGAAAAGAGACATGGAGTTTGCAATGCTTGATAAGCTGGTTTCACGCTGCCGTGAAGAGGGAATAAAAACTGTTAAAGGGTATTACTATCCCACCGCAAAGAACAAAATGGTAAAGGATCTTTACGGGCGTTTCGGCTTTGATAAAATAAGCGAGGACGAAAATGGTAATTCTGTCTGGGAACTGCAGGTAGGTTCGTATGAAAATAAATGCCATGTTATAGATGTGCATGGAAATGATTATATTAATTAAGGGAGGCTTTTACTATGGATAGTAAGGTAATTTACAGCAGATTAAATAAGGTGTTCAGAGATGTTTTTGATGACGACAGCATTGTTGTTAATCCAAAAACCACTGCGGATGATATTGAGGACTGGGACAGCCTTGAGCATATCACTCTTATCAATGCAGTTGAACGTGAATTCAAAATGAAATTCAAGATGGGCGAGATTTCAGGCATGAAGAATGTAGGGGAAATGGCGTCTATCATAGCAGAAAGAGCTAAGAAATAATTCATATGAATGAACATTCGGCATGACCGCAGGTTGTTTGCCGGATGTTTTTTTATACATTATTAAAGAAGGAGACTGCCTATGATTTACACAAGGTTAACGAGAAAAGCATTGCAGATTTGTTTTGATGCTCATAAGGAACAAAAGGATAAAACCGGATTGCCATATGTATTTCATCCCTTTCATCTCGCAGAACAAATGACAGATGAAGTGTCTGTTTGTGCAGCATTGCTTCACGATGTAGTGGAAGATACCGATATGACCATTGATGATCTGAGAAACCAGGGATTTCCGGATGAAGTTCTTGATGTGGTATCAGTTCTGACCCATGATCCCGATGTGCCCTATTTTGATTATATTTCAAAAATTGCAGATAATCCCACAGCAGTAAAAGTCAAGCTTGCCGACCTGGCACATAACAGTGATATTACACGCCTTGATAATGTGGATGAAGCTATGGAAAGAAGACTTGAAAAATATAAAAAGGCTAAACAAATTTTAACTAAGGGCAAGGATTATACAGCAGTTTGATCATTATAATAGTAACCGGGAAAATGGGTGGCAGGACGCACCGATGATCCCGGCTGATATGATAGATATAGGAAAAAACATATTGCGGAAAAAAAGAGCATTGAAGGAAAGCGTAAAAAGCTTTTAGGATTTACGGTATATGCGGCACTGATTCTTACGGCACTATATATTATATGCTGTGACTAATACAAAACCCCCCCTGCAAAACCGCAGGGGGGAAGCTTTTATAAAATATGTTGAACAATCAGTTTGTGATAGTTCTTTCTGTTTCTTTGTCAAAGATGTGGATCTTCTCAACGTCGAGAGCGATCTCGATATCTTCGCCTGCTTCAGCCATAGACGACGGGTCAACACGAGCAACGCAGGATGTACCTTCAATGTTGAGGTAGACGTAGATCTCATTACCCATAAGTTCTGTGATCTCAACGCCTGCTTCGATGATGCTGTCTTCTGATCTCTCAAGGAACTCAGGTTCATCATGAAGATCCTCAGGACGGATGCCGAGAACAACTTCCTTGCCTACGAAGTGTGAAAGAATATTCTTCTTATTCTTTGACTCAGGCAGCGGGATATCATACTTACCGAAGCGGATACCGTAGTCGTCACCGTCACGGATGATAGTAGCGTCGATGAAGTTCATCTGAGGAGTACCCATGAATCCTGCAACGAACTGGTTACAGGGTCTTTCATAAAGGTTCTGAGGAGTATCAACCTGCTGAATGAAGCCGTCCTTCATAACAACGATACGGTCAGCCATCGTCATAGCCTCTGTCTGGTCATGTGTAACGTAGATGAATGTTGTACCGAGTCTCTTATGGAGCTTGGAGATCTCAGTTCTCATGGCAGTTCTCAGCTTAGCATCAAGGTTTGAAAGCGGCTCGTCGAGAAGGAATACCTTCGGGTCACGAACGATAGCACGACCAAGAGCAACACGCTGACGCTGACCACCGGAGAGAGCCTTCGGCTTACGCTCGAGAAGGTGAGCGATATCAAGTGATCTTGCGGCCTCTTCAACTCTTCTTCTGATCTCCTCGGGGGGAGTCTTTCTGAGCTTCAGACCGAATGCCATATTATCATAAACTGTCATATGAGGATAAAGAGCGTAGTTCTGGAACACCATTGCTATATCTCTGTCCTTAGGTGAGATATCGTTTGCGAGAACATCGCCGATGTAAAGCTCGCCCTTTGAGATATCCTCAAGACCTGCGATCATACGGAGAGTGGTTGACTTACCGCATCCTGAAGGACCAACGAAGATGATAAATTCTTTATCTTCAATTTCAAGGTTAAAGTCACTTACTGCTACAACGTTGCCGTCATAGATCTTGTAAACATTTCTTAATGATACACTAGCCATAATTTGCCTCCTGAATTGTGTCACAGGGATTTTGATACCTATATAATCTTCGGATAGGGCTGGGACATAGATATGACCTGAGACATATTTTTTATAACAAAATTTAACATAATTACTATAACAGATTTTTACGAAAATTAAAATACTTTTTTTTACTAAAATATTAAGTCCGAGTTTATGAATAATTCACATAACACAAAAAATAATGAGCATTTTTAGCTATTGTGCTTAACGAAAAACAGGCAAATACAGCGTTTTTATTATGAAAAAGCAGATTTTTCGACATTTTAGTACAAATTGCACAATCATAGATATAAATAATCTGTCATTATTATATTGATAAAAAAGCCGGCGGCAGAGTGTCTGAATTTATACCTTTGAAACTGCTGTCTGTAATCCCGATGATCTCATCTGAAGTCAGTTCTCTGAATTCACCTTCCCCCAGGGAATCATCAAGAAATACAGAACCGATTCTCAGTCTTTTAAGAGACGTTATATCTGCACCTATAGCATGGAACATTCTTTTTATCTGGTGGAATTTGCCCTCACATATTTCCACAAGTGCGAAATTATCACTGATAATTTTCATTTCAGCGGGCATAAAGACATCCTCACCCGAAGTTATACCTTTTGCGAAGGTCATGACATCATCATTGTTTAATATTTTGTCGCAGCCGGCAAGATAGAGTTTGTATACGTGTTTTTTGGGAGAAAGCATTTTGTGTGCAAGCTCACCGTCGTCTGTAAGAAGAACGAACCCTGTTGTGTCCTTATCAAGTCGTCCTGCCGGAAACATACCTTCCCGCCTGAGTTCTTTAGGGAGCAGATCAATAACCGTTTCAGTATTTTTATCCTTACTTGCGGAAAGCACTCCGGAAGGTTTATTCATCATTATGTAAAGGTGTTTTTTGTAAATAAGCTTAACGCCCTTTACAAGTATTTCATCTTTTTCGGGATCAACTTTTATATCGCTTCTTTTTGTGATTTTTCCGTTGACAGCAAGCATTCCTTTCAGTGCCAGCTTTTTTGATTCTGTTCTTGTTGCGATATTCTGCCCCGATAAAATTTTGTCAAGTCTTTCTTCAGCCATTTTAATTACCTCTTTTTGTTTTCTTATATTGTACCATAATAAAAAACATTCTTCAACCGCCGGTCGGACGTTAGTGTAAAATTATAATTGGCAAAAATATTATCAATGGTAAAAAATGAGCTGCTCAAGAAGCCTGATACGCGGTCAGTACAGCATGAACCGCAAGTT
>CACWRT010000089.1 GCA_902763365.1 uncultured Ruminococcus sp. | reverse complement strand
CCTATGCTTTTGGTTTATATCATTATTATAGCATAGTCATAAACGATTATATTTCATTATTCTAATATAGAATTATTTTTTGATTAAATCAGTGTTACCCTAAGTTTCCAAAAGGACTTCCGCATACACTTATGAAATTCAAATCCGGCGGTGTAGGTTCTGCAATTATAGGAGATAACGGTAAGGTAGCCGGGCATGCTTCATTTCATAATATTAGTGCGTTAACCGCCTCTTTTGCTATTCTTTCGGCAATCACTTCACAATATTATCTTCATAGTATTGACAGTAAATTAACTGATATAAAATCTATTTCTCAATCAATACTGGATTTTCTGGAAACTGATAAAAAGTCAGAGCTTAAATCTGAAATAGATTTTGTAAACCGGGCTGTAAATAATTATGATCATATTATTTCAAACGAAGCCCAGAGAATATCAACGATCACAAATCTGCAAAGCACTGTCAAGGTTTCAATCAAAGACTGCGAATTTTATGCAGATTTTTTGAAAAGAACAATATACCGTAATTCACATATTCAGGAAGATTGTCGCCTTGCATTTAATTACAAAGCACTTCTTGAAAATTCCTTGAGTCTGTATACCATGGGCAGCATTCTTGAAGCTTACTATGCTCAGAATTTCGATCCTAAATATCTTGCAGGTGTGAAGAACGATTTGCTTGATCATATAAGAAGTTTTGAAAAAATAATCGCCCCGTCCTTCGAGCATTTGAAAAAACGTATAAACAATACATATGATACGTGGTACTGGAAGTTTGATAACCGCGGAGAAGTATTGGATAATATATATAGCATTCTTAGAGCTTATCAAAACAAAGAACCTTCAAGATTTCAAAAAACAACAATAAATGCTTTTGATCTTATATTTGAAAACAAACAGTACTATATTGACGGTTCCGGAAACGTTCTGGTCAGAGCAAATAAAATATGAATTACAAGAAAATATGCTTTCGGAGTTCAGCTTATGAGTATTATCAAAAGAATAGAAAATAAAGCAAAAAAAGCGTAAAGAAAAAGGTGCAGAAACTCGTTGAAAAAGAGTACAGCAAGAATGCAGGAAATAACAAAAGTCACATTATCGACGCTTTATCCGACAAAGACTATGATGTTATCAAAAATAAAAAACAAAGCAAAAAATCGTCTCTTGTAATTACTGTGAGGAGTGAAAGCTATGAATGGCGTTATCCGCATGGGTGACGGTCTTGTTTACCGCTCACCGTGTAAGCTGATATTTGATGAATTTTCCGTCATTGTAAGATGGCCTGCGCCGGAACATTATGAGGAAAATATCCCGTATTCGGCTATTCAATCCATTTACTATTCAAGATTTTTTTCCAGACTAAAAATAATCTATACCAAAGATAATAAGGAAAAAAGTATAGTTTTTGAAACAGGTCTGCTCGGATGTAAAAAGGAACTTATGTCGGATAGGGTACGGAAAAAACTGAAACAGTATTCTATTGATACCATCGAATATTCAAGAAGAAATAAAAGCTATTCAAAAATTTCTCAGGCTTTACACTTCTGGGTTTTTTATTACAATCAGTAAGCTTTTCAGCTTATCACCGGGCTTTACAGTGTTCATTGGATTTGCTTTGCCATACATAAGCTTAGCCGGCATTTTATTCCATGACTGTTTAACCCGGCCTGTAAACTATAAACTAAAAACCAAAAACTGATTATTTTAATGTAAAAATTTGTGCAAAACTATTGATTATATTTTCGTTTCGTGATAAAATATATTACGAATGTAAAAAGTTTTATTGAAATTGTGTCATTTGATGGAAAATGCGCAAAAAATATACTATAATAGAACGGAGATGATTTATCTATGCCAAGAAGTGCAGGCATATTGATGCCCATTACTTCGCTGCCGTCCCCCTACGGGATAGGCACACTCGGCAAAGCAGCGTATGAATTTGTAGACTTCCTGAAAGAAGCAGGTCAGACGTACTGGCAGCTCCTTCCCGTTGGTCCCACAAGCTACGGCGATTCACCGTATCAGTCCTTCTCTACATATGCGGGCAACCCCTATATGATAGATCTGGATATGCTTTGTGACGAGGATCTTCTGACCCGAGATGAGCTTAAAAAGATCGACTGGGGTTCAAATTCTCAGTACGTTGACTATGAAAGACTGTATAATATCAGGTTTGATGTTCTCAGAAAAGCTTATGAAGCCTTCAAGCAGAAGGATCAGCAGCAGTTCTGGGATTTCATGAGAGATGAGAACAGTTGGCTCACCGACTACGCTTTGTATATGGCGGTCAAGAAGTTCTTTGACGATAAGCCATGGTCGGAATGGCCCGATCATCTCATTAAATATCGTAATCCCGATACGATAGATTATTATCTGCGTCTGCTGTATGAAGACGTTATGTTCTGGAAATGGCTCCAGTTCATGTTCTACAAGCAGTGGGCGGAGCTGCGGGCTTACGCAAACGCAAGCGGCATAAAGCTCTTCGGAGATATGCCGATATACGTTGCGATGGACAGTGCGGATACATGGGCTAACCCGGATGTATTCTGGCTTGATGACGAGCGCAGACCCGTCTGTGTAGCAGGCTGTCCCCCCGATTATTTCTCAGAGACAGGTCAGCTTTGGGGCAACCCGCTCTATGACTGGATCTACCTTGAGGAAACAAACTTTGATTGGTGGATAAACCGTGTAGCAGGCGCACAGAGAATGTTCGATGTTACAAGGATCGACCATTTCAGAGCTTTTGACCAGTTCTATGCTATTCCCTACGGCGCAGAAAACGCTATAAACGGCGAATGGATAGACGGTCCTAATATGAGATTCTTTGATAAGATGAAACAGCGTCTGGGCGATGTTCCGATCATAGCGGAAGACCTGGGTCTGCAAACACCCGGTGTTGCAAAACTGCTTAAAGATTCGGGCTACCCCGGAATGAAAATACTTGAGTTTGCATTTGATTCCAAAGAAGACAGTAACTATCTGCCGCATAACTATTCACCCAACAGCGTATGCTATACGGGTACTCATGACAATGATACCATAATGGGCTGGCTGCAGCAGGCAAGCGAAAAGGATATTGCTTTTGCGGAGGAGTACTGCCATCTGGATAAGGCTGAAGGCTATAACTGGGGCTTTATCCGCACTGCTTATGCAAGCGTAAGTGATTATGCTATTGTACAGATGCAGGATATACTGGGTCTTGGAAGCGAGGCAAGAATAAATACTCCTTCAACGCTCGGAAGCAACTGGACCTGGAGAATGAAAGAGGGCGCTGCATCTCCTAAGATCGCAAAGAAGCTCTATACTTTATCAAAAACTTACAGAAGGCTGGAGGATGACAAAAAGATGAAGAAAAATGCCATTATCGACAACCTCATTCTTACCGCAAAGAACGAGTACTGCAAGGAGCTCAGCGAGCTTTCACCCGCAGAACTTCACGAAGCTCTCGGTAAGGCTATGATGGGCGAAATTTCAGGAAAATGGGCTGACAGCAAAAAGGCACACGCAAGTGCCCGCCGCGCATACTATCTGTCTGCTGAATTCCTTATGGGACGTATGATGTACAATAACCTTTATGCTATGGGCGTTTTGGAACAGACAAAGAAGCTACTTGAAGCAAAGGGTATTGATTTCAACGTATTTGAAGAGATCGACGACGCAGCGCTCGGTAACGGCGGTCTGGGCAGACTTGCTGCATGTTTCCTTGACTCCGCTGCAACACATGACGTGCCCCTGGACGGCTACGGCATTCGCTATAAGTACGGTCTGTTCAAGCAGGAGATCGTTGACGGATTCCAGGTAGAGGTTGCTGACGACTGGCAGCGTTTTGGTGATCCGTGGTGCATAAAGAGAAGCGAGGATACGGTTTATGTAAACTTCGCTGATCAGACAGTAAAGGCTGTTCCCTATGATATGGCTATCATCGGTTACGGTACCGATAACATAAATACACTTCGTCTTTGGGAAGCAGAAGCAGTAAATGACTTTAACTTCCTTGAGTTCAATGACTGCAAGTATGACGAGGCTGTAAAGGATAAGAATGACGCAGAGAATATCTCCAAGGTTCTTTACCCCAACGATAACAGCTATGAAGGAAAGGTACTCAGACTCAAGCAGCAGTATTTCTTCTCATCTGCATCTCTCCAGGATATCCTCAAGAGATATAAGTCAAAGCACGGCATTGACCTTTCACACTTTGCAGAAGAAACAGCTATCCAGCTTAACGATACACACCCCACAATTTCTATCCCTGAGTTCGTAAGACTTCTTACAAACGAAGGCTGTGACTTTGACTGGGCACTTGATGTAGCAAGAAAGACATTCTCCTACACTAACCATACAGTAATGCAGGAAGCTCTTGAGAAATGGGATATCAGCCTCATGAAGAGCGTAATTCCTGATGTATATGAGGTTATCGAGAAGATCAACGATAGGCTCATGGCTGAGCTCAAGGAAAAGAAGGTTTCCAAGGAAGCTATAAAGAACATGGAGATCATCGACGGTCATCGTGTTCATATGGCAAGAATGGCTTGCTATATTTCAACATATGTAAACGGCGTTGCCGCTATCCATACACAGATCCTCAAGGATGATACACTCAAAGAGTGGTATGAGCTCTATCCTGAAAGATTCCAGAACAAGACAAACGGTGTTACACAGCGTCGTTGGCTGGGTCTTTGCAACCCCGAGTATGCTGAATTCATTACCGATCTTATCGGCAGCAAGTGGCTGCGCAACCTTGACGAGCTCAAGAAGCTTGAACAGCACCTTACACAGGAAAATATCGACAAGTTCAGCGGTATCAAATACCAGAAGAAGAAAGAGCTTTCCGAGTATATCCAGAAGCATGAAGGTCTGTGGATAGATCCCGACTTCTTCTTTGATATTCAGGTTAAGCGTCTCCATGAGTACAAGAGACAGCTTATGAACGCATTCTCTATCATGGCTATCTACTTCCGTCTGAAGGAAGGCAAGCTCCCGAACTTCACACCGACAGCATTCATCTTCGGCGCAAAGGCAGCTCCCGGCTATGCAAGAGCAAAGGCTATCATCAAGTATATCAACGAGATCGCTAAGCTTATCAATAACGATCCCGAAGTTAATAACAAGATGAAGGTTATCTTCGTGTCCAACTACAACGTATCCTATGCAGAGAAGATCATTCCTGCTGCTGATATCCACGAGCAGATCTCTACCGCAGGTACAGAGGCATCCGGTACATCCAACATGAAGTTCATGGCTAACGGTGCTGTTACAATCGGTACATATGACGGCGCTAATATAGAGATCGCTGAATGTGCCGGCGAAGAAAATGAATACATCTTCGGCGCAAGAGTTGAAGAGATCGAAGAGCTCAAGAAGGGCGGCTATGATCCCAAGAAACTCTATGAAGAGAACGAGGAAATGAAGAAGGTTATCGATACCCTTATCGACGGCCGCTTCTCAGACGGCGGTAAGAAGGGCGAAGGCTCATTTGAAGAGCTTCACAAGTCGCTTCTTGAAGGTGCTTCATGGCATCCGGCTGATCACTACTTTATTCTCAGAGATCTTCCCGATTACATCGAAACAAAGATCAAGGCTAACAACGATTACAAGGATAAGAGAGCATTCGGCTACAAGTGCCTGATGAATACTGCAAACTGCGGTAAGTTCTCTTCCGACCGTACTATCCTTGAATATGCTAACGAGCTCTGGAAGGTTAAATCCAAATAATCCGATCAACCGTTAATCTTTTAATTCTAAGGCGTTATATCCTGTTTTCAAGGGATATAACGCCTTTTTAATGTTGGATGTGGAAAGTGGGATAATTTAACGGCTCAAAGTACGACAGTCTGAAGCTTTGTGCTTTGAGTTAAGATGCGCCCATTAGTTGATTGATCCTGTTTTGTATCTTATCGTAGTCATAACCTGCGGCAATAAGCCTGCGTTTACGCTCGTCACCGTTTCCCCACATTCCTCTGATAACTTCTTCGGCGATTTTATCAATTGAGGCTGTATCATTTTTCTGCATAAGTTCGTTGACTTTTGCCTGTATCGCTGAATAGTCATAACCGGCGGCAGTCAGCCTTTCCTTTCTTTCGCTGCCGTTGCCCCATTTTCCGGCAATGACTTCTTTTGCTATCTCATCTGTTGTTTTAGTTTTATCCTTGTCATTTCCGGAATTTTTCTTATAGCCGTTGTAACCTCCTTTTATAATGGTTTCGGGATAGTCAATATAACAATAGTCCATATCCGCATTACCGTTTATACCGTTAACATTTCCGTCAGACGAATACTGCCACATACCGTACTTATTAGCCTTGTAGGTACAGCAATCATTATACTGCGCGACCCATAGAGCGAATTCTCCTGCAACATTGTCCGACACATAGTTCTCAAGATAATATGTCGAACAATAAAGCCCGGCATAGTAGCCGTTCTTTTCCAGTTCCGTACAAAATGCTTTAATCACGCTGTCACAAAAGCTTTTGCCCTTTGCGAACTGACTCTGCTCCTCAAGATCAAGATAAACCGGATATTCAAATTTCTTTCCCTTTATCACAGTCATAAAAGCCTTTGCTTCCAGAATTGCATCAGCTTCCGAGTCAGCATAGGAATACCAATATGCGCCCACGTCAAGCCCTGCGGCTTTTGCGTCACGGTAATACTTTTCAAAGCAGTTATCCTTCTGACTTGCTTCTCTGCCGTAGCCTGCACGGATGATCACAAAATCAATTCCGCCGGCCTTTACCTTTGCGAAATCTATATCTCCCTGCCACGAGGACACATCTATACCACATATCATAATCAAATCTCCATTCATAATATATATCTGTCTGGTTATATTCTATGAGATAAACAGTAAAATGGTGTTGGTAAAATAGTCATGAAAAATAAAGCTTTTCAACAACTTTGAGCGAGGAACATATAATTCCGCATATATAATTGAAAATCGCACAATTTCAATCGCTGATATTTGTAACAGGTTATACGATTAACCTGTTGTAAAAATCGTTTTTTCAGCTTATAATTATCTTGAGATCTGTCAGATTCTTTTTGATACCCAAGAAACAGGACACACAATTTTTCAGCAAATTCGTATAACTCCCCTAAATCCCATAATAATCATTAATTATAAAAGTCTGGTGTAGATATGTGGTCTGAAAATAAAGTAAGGATAAAAGATATAGCCGAAGAGCTTGGCGTCAGCACTGCCACTGTATCCAATGTTCTCCATGGAAAAACACGGAAGATATCGGAGCGTACTGTCAAAGCTGTGGAACAGAAATTAGAAGAACGGGGATATATCCCAAATATGGCTGCCACACTGCTGGCAAGAAATAATTCACGCATTATGGGAGTGGTTATAAACGATCATCCCAAATATGAAGGTCATGTTTTCGAGGACAATTTCATATCGGCAGCGATCAACCACCTTTCTGATATGATCGAAGCCTGCGGATATTTCATGATGCTGAAAAAGGCAAAAAAAATAACCGATATCATTGAATTTGCATCCATGTGGAATCTCGACGGAGTAATAGTTATAGGTTTTTGCGAGGATGAATATCAGGATCTGCGTGAAAGGATACGTGTGCCGTTTGTGATATATGACGGATTTGCGCGTAAGATGGAGCGTTTCGGAAATATTATCATTGACGATTTTGACGGCGGCAGACAGGCAGGCGCTTATCTTAAAAAATCGGGACACAATAAAGTTCTTTGTATAGCAGACAATGACATATGTATGGATCTGCTGCGTTATCATGGATTATGCGAAGGTCTTGGGCATAAAGCGGATTTTTTAAAGATACCCATGCAGGCTGATAAGCGTGAGGAATTATACCGTAGTCAGCTTGACAGACTTAAAAGCTACACTGCCATATTTGCCGTATCGGATTACTACGCTCTGGAAATAATGCGTTTTCTTCAGAAAAATTGTATTACTGTTCCTGACGATATTTCCGTTATCGGTTTTGACGGAAGCAAGGATGCATTTTGTTCTGTTCCGAAGCTCACAACCGTTTTACAGGATAATTTGCTTCGGGCACAGAAAGCCGTTAACCTTTTAAAAGATATGATAGACGGCAGCACAACGTCAGAAACAATACATATTCCTGTAAAGCTTTATATAGGAGATAGTGTAAAAGCTATAGATCATGCAAAAACGGCAGAAAATTTACTGCCGGAATAAATAAGAAAGTGAATATATATGATTATAAAAATCGGAAAATTTGATTTTACGGAATGTTGGGACGGAGTTCTGTATAAAAATCTTTCGGGATACCCCGATATCACAGAATGGGAAATTCAGTCAGTGCTTGATTTTATCCGATACGAAACAAAATACGGACGAACCTGTAAAATCGAGGCTGATATGAAAATTCTTGAAGCCTTAGAAAACAAAAAAATCCTGTATGATACCGGAAAGCGTATCTCTGTTCCGCCAAAGCTTACCGAATGTACTGCCTGTCCCACATATAAAGGCTGCATGACCGATCTTGTATGTCATACCTCTCCGATAGAAAATGCCGTAAAAATACTTGACTGCGGCAGCTTGCTGTCCCCTGTCAGGGCAAGAAATATGACCGCCGCACAGCTCAGATCAGAAAAAAGAAATGCAGCTAATGATCCCGAGGATTATTTTTACTACATAATGTTCGCATGGGGAAACTGTCAGGCAGGCGATCGCCTTGTTATGGAAAGAAAACTAAAAAGATTCCCAACGGAAGAAGATCTGAGCTCGGGCTTTACACCCGGAGTCAGATTCTATTTCAGATACTCTCAGCTTATAAAGCATCCTGAGGCGGAATTTGACGGTGTTTTACCTCTCAAGGTGAAGAATGAAGTGATTCTGAAAGACTGGGTAAATTCAATTATTGTCCCTGAGGAGCACAGAAAAACAATCATCCGTCACATTCCGTATGACCTGAAAGACAAGGTATTCTTCATTAAAAATGACTGTAAAGACATATGGGAATGGTCGGAAATGGTATATGAATTTGTCAAAAGATTATAAAGTAATGACTTCAGTTGCTTTGTTGAAAAATGTTCTTTACTCAAATGCAAAAACAGCCCCGTCAGAATCCGCTAAACTCTGACGGGGCTGTTTATTTTCTCTGCAAGAAACATTTATTTTTTCAATTTCTGTATTGAAGATAGTGTAATAAATCAACTATAAACAGAAAAGCCTGTTATTCCGCACTTTCCGCAATCCGAACAGCCGTTACAGATAAGGCGGCTGCCGCACTCTTCGCAGTTGTCACGATAATGAGGAACATAGAGTTCCTTTTCCGGTATCGGATTTCCCCAGGTATCGCAAAAAACAAACCCGATCGGTTTACCCTCATAATTCACACCGGAACGGAAAGCCTGTTTTGACTGCACTGTCTTGTCCGGAATATAGTATGTCTTACCGTCCTTGATAAACCTCGTACCTGTTTCGATAAAGCAAAAGGTCACATTATATTCCACACATTCCTGACGAAGCTGTTTTACCCACTCAAAATTACATGGCCGTGAACCGTCATAGTTTTCTCCTCCGCAGATCACCTGTTTGATCTGCCCGGAGGCAAGATAATTTCTGATGCTCACAGCGCCAATGAAGGGAGCACACATAATCCCCTTATGCCTGAAAGGAAGATCAAGAAGTATCGGTATACGCTCATCTGCTCGTTTCTGATTCTCACAGGTCACATTGAAAAATACATTTTCCCAGCCGTCACCCCAATCGCAGGGCAGACATTGTCTGACCCTTTCGGGTCGTTTTGTAAGCAGAAAAAACACAACATCGGGACGGCTGTGTATAATGCTCCACACTTCATCACGCCACTTATCCGCTTCCTCTAAAAAGAAGTCTGAAGTCATGCACACACGGATCTTTTCACCGCTGACCACCTTATATGTTCCGTTTTTATTCTTTGACAACGGATAAGTGAAACCGGTCTTTGTACGGTAAATATCGGCTCCGCTTTTACCTCGCTGTCTGTCCAGAAAATACATATAGCAGTTTTCGCAGCCCTCGCTGCATTTTCTGCACCCGTGCCACGGATTCCATATATCGTGCATTGCCTGTCATCCCCCTTTATAACAGATCTCTCAGAACCTCCCCTATGTCCCCATCTATACAGATCGACCGGGTTCTGATCTCTGCCGGACAGCCTGCGTTCCCGAAATTTATGCAGGCGTAAATTGCCCGGGGATCATTTCTTGTCATCCGCCAGAAAGGATATTTTATAATCCCGGGAGTATTATAACCTACGCCAAGCTCAAGATAAAGCACCCTTCCATTTCGGGTATCAAGAAAATCCGCATATCTCTTCGCCGCTTTGTGCCAGCCTTCATCCTCTACAAAGCTGTCATCACTGCGCAGGTTCATTGTCATTTCACTGCCGTCATCGGGGCATTTCGGTATCAGCTCTGTCGGAATACGCATAAGAAGTTTTTTATTTTCAGGCGGCTGATAGATCCCGTTTTCGTCCTTGACAAATCCCTGAGCATTCATAGCTTCCATAACCCATTCTTCATTATCATAAGTCTTTCTGATCAGCGGCTCAACGCTCTGGAACAAACCATAATCGCCTTGAGTATAGAACAAGCGCTCTTTATCAAAGCCGGACTTCTGAAAACAATGGTCTACGTTTGTGGTCAAGACAAAATAGTCCTTATCCTTTACCAGCTCAAACAAATCCTTATACACGGGCTTGGGAGGATCCATATATCGGTTGATATAAATGTAACGGCTCCAATATGCCCACATTTCCTCGGGGCAGCACTCCATAACCACAAATCCGCCGGTATACATATCTTTGAAACCATATTTTGAAGAAAAGTCCGAAAAATACTTTTCCAACCGTTCACCGGTATAAATGAACCCTGCGGATGTGGATAGCCCTGCACCTGCGCCTATCACAATAGCGTCGGCACTGTCTATTGCCTCTTTCAGACGATCAGTTTTTGAAGAGTAGTCCTTTGTATATTTCATAATCGTCCTCCTTAAAAACATTGAATATAACTTTGATATTTTGGGTTTTAATAAAATCTTTTACTGTCCTGACCGCAATCTCCGCTGCTTCTCTTTGCGGAAAACCGAATACACCTGTTGAAATACAGCAGAAAGCAATGCTTTTTATTCCGTTTTTAACCGCTGTATCAAGACAGCTTCTGTAACAGCTTTCAAGAAGCCTGCAATGTTTTTCCGTAAGCCTGCCTTGAACGATCGGTCCCACCGTATGTATTAAATAATCGCATGGCAGGTTATATGCACAGGTAAGCTTTGCCTGCCCTGTGGGTTCCTCATACCCCTGCTCTCTCATAATGCGGTCACATTCATTTCGGAGCTGTATACCTGCAAATGTGTGTATGCAGTTGTCGATACAATTATGACACGGGACATAACAGCCTGTCATTCCCGAATTGGCGGCATTTACAACGGCTCCACATTCAAGCGTTGTAATATCACCCCTCCAAAGATAAATATTATCTTCTGCCGGTAATAGTTCAGAAAGTCTTGTAATACCCTTTTTCTCTGTTTCTTCTCTCAGGTATTCGTCCTGTACTGTCAGAAATTCTTTGTTGATCGGTGCAGGCATACGAATATTGAAGAGACTTCGCAAAAGCTGTTTCTGCTGCGTTTCGCTCTCGGGTATATCCATATTTCTGTATTTCGGTTGTTCATCCAATAGTGTTTTTATCAGATAAAGCCGTCTTTCTTCCTGCTT
>CACWRT010000088.1 GCA_902763365.1 uncultured Ruminococcus sp. | reverse complement strand
AGGCAATGTTCAGGGCAGCGGCAGCAACTGGGCGGGAACTTCAACTTTTGCAAGGTGCACGAGGTATCTTAGTGACGGAAGTGTACACAGCTTCTTCCGTCCGGACTGGGTAGCTTCGACGGCTTCAAATACAACAACACAGTCGGCTTCCGGTACGATCTACCGTGTGCAGGTCGGGGCATTCGCCGAGAAAAAGAATGCGGACGCTTATCTTGAAGCAGTCAAAAAGGCAGGCTTCATGGATGCGTTTATTGTGGAAGGGAAGAAATAAAAAACCAGCCCCTGTAAGAGTTTTTGTAGGCTCTTGCAGGGGGATTTTTTACTGATATCTTGTTGGAACTAAAGAACTAGGGCATCTGGAAATGATAGGGGCAATAGTCTATCAGCTGACAAAAAATCTGTCCGTTGAAGAAATAAAGGAGGCAGGATTAGATCAGTATTTTGTGGATCACACGACAGGTATCTATCCTGCTGCAGCGACAGGTGTGCCGTATACTGCTGCTTCAATGCAGGTTAAGGGAGATATTATTGCAGATATTCACGAAGATCTTGCTGCCGAACAGAAGGCGCGAGTGACTTATGATAATATCCTGCGATTCTGTGACGATCCCGATGTAATAGACCCAATCCGCTTTCTGCGAGCAAGAGAAATAGTTCATTATCAGCGTTTCGGCGAGGCGCTGCGGATAATAACCGATAAACTTGACAGCAGGAATTTCTATGCATTCAATCCGGAATTTGATAAATGTAAGAAGAAATAATATTTTTGTTTCTTGTATAAATCTTCCCGGCAGGCCATCTCAATTAAATTACGGCGGTGCATCTGAACAATCTTGCATCGCCGCATTTTTTTACTCTGAACTGTCATTGTATTGACTCAACTTCTCTTCTGTTGTTGATAGTTTTTTAGTATAATTCGTCAGAAAGATTTGTTTTTATATGATCCCAATTTCTGATCATTTCTTTTGGCAAAAATCAGCCGCTTACATTCCTGTTATCAGGTATGCAAGCGGTCAGTAAAATAGTATCTTATTCTTTTATTAACACTGCCGCAGTATCGTGAACAGCGGTACGGTTCTTATCTTGTTACTGAAGAACGGATTATTTTCTTTGAGGCGGTTTTCTCGAATTCCTTATCTCTTATAACAAGATCAACTATCTGCTTTGCGGCCGGAAAGGTATCATTTACCTCATCAATTTTCTGCTGTATTACAGCCCTTATATCCTCACATTCATAATCAGGGTCGGGATATACCTCGGCTGTTATCTTTCCGTCTTTGTCGTATACAACGATCTCTTTTATGGGGCGGAAATATGAGAATTGATTTTCTATCTCTTCTGGAGAAACATTTTCTCCGTTGGATAGTATGATAAGATTCTTCTTTCTTCCTGTTATGTACAGGTAGCCGTCATCATCCTTATATCCAAGATCGCCTGTCATCAGCCATCCGTCTTCGGTAATTGTCTTTGCTGTTTCTTCGGGGTTTTTGTAATATCCCATCATAACAGATTTACTCTTTACCTGTATCTCGCCGTCTATAATACGAACTTCACAGCCGGGAACGATCTCTCCGACGGATTCCGGCTTAGGACAGTCTTTTATTCCCGAGCAAATTCTCGGTGAACATTCCGTCATTCCATAGCCCTGGGCTATTTCTATGCCAAATTCCGCGAAGCCTTTTATTATCTCGGGACTCAGGTATGCGCCGCCTGAGTATATTATACTGAAATCTTCTCCGAAAACTTCTTTTCCCACAGCGAGCTTGTCACCGTCGTCACCTGCCATCTGTTTCATACGGTTGAGTATCGACGCAGATATCATGGGCACAAACGTTACGTCTACAGGACGGAAAATTTTCAGGTTCTTTATTATACGCATGAGGGAATCGTTTATGCACAGCTTTCTTCCGTACCAAAGGCTGCACAGTATGTCACAGGTAAAGCAGAATACATGGTGTATCGGAAGAACAGTCATTCTTTTGTTTCCGTGATACCCCAGATTAGGCTCACAGGTAGCATTGTCGATAAGATTACCGTTTGACAGCATTACTCCCTTGCTTTTGCCTGTTGTTCCGGAAGTAAACAGTATCGCCGCAAGCTCATTTTCTCCTGACGCTCCTGACGGCTTTCTGCCGCTGTACTCATCCAGAATATCGCCTGAATACAGCATACCTTCGGCAGGCTTATGTATATGGATATAGTATTTTACCTTAGGGCACAGCTGCTTAAAAGCTTCTACATCCTTTTCGTGGTTTTTGTCTACAAAAAGTATTTCACTGTCGGAGCGGTTAATTTCATCGGCAATTTTTTCCGCATTGTTTGCATTATCCAGAGGAACGGATACACCTCCGCAGGACTGTATTCCAAACCATGCTACAAGGTATTCATAGCTTGTCAGGCCTGTTACGGCAGCGTGTACTCTTCCGCTGAAATGATCCTCTATCCATGCTCCGAGACTGTTGCAGTCATCGCGGAACTGCGCATAGCTGTGCTCCACAAACTGTTTCTTTTTATATTCGATCACAAAGCTTTCGTCTGCGAATCGCTCGGCAGCATTCTCTACAAGATCTTTTAAAGTTTTAACTTCTTTCATCAAGCAATCCCCTCTAAGTAGCTGATAAGCTGACCTACAGTCTTGCTTTTGGCAGCTTCGGACTGTTCTATCTCAACATCGAACTCGTCCTCACAGTCGCCAAGCATACATATAAAGTCATAGGAATTGAATCCAAGATCTTCTGCAAAACGGGATCCTTCCGTTATTTCATCCTCGTCTACATCAACATAATTGCAAATAAGCTCTTTAAGTTTTTCAATCATCGTATTTTCCTCCATCATTATGAATTATGCATTAAAAAAATTATGTCATTTTGATAATTTCTTCTATAGTCTTATCGGGGTTTTCTATACTTCTGAAAAGAACACGTCCCGTAAAGTAATAAAGGAACTCTATCTCTTCAGGTGTTGCGCTGTCCTTCTGATATCCGAAATAGAAGGTCAGACCGCCGTCACCGGGACGGTGCATTGCGGTGATATAGAAGGGCTGGGGCTGTTTTCCGCTGCAATACCATCTGCTTTTGAAAGGAATGTCTTTAAGGTAGGGGACAAGACTCTTTCTTGTAGCGGGCTGGTATGTAAAGCTTACACTGTCGTAAACCGAACCGGGGGGAGTGTTGTAAGCTATACGCTGCTCGTAGAAGTATTTCATTGTTGAATAATCGGCATGAAGGAACATATCCTGCTGTTCTTTATTGATGATCTGCATTGACTCAAGAACAGTAGCGGTAGGTTCGATTATAGTTCTCAGCGGCAGGCAGTGCATACGTACACCGCCGCACTTCTTGTTCAGCAGAGTTGATCGTCTGCTGACAAAATTACGGATAGTGACATCCTTTTCATTATTGTTGAATTTGGAAAGTACAGTTCTTATAGCATGAAGTATTACAACGCTTGTGGGGATATCGTGTTCCTCCGCAAACTCTATTATTTTGTTTGTGGAATCAACATCAAGGTCATATGTAACTGTTGCTCCGTCTCCGTTTTTTGTAGGAAGTTTGCACCATCTTATATTCTGGTCACCCATTTCGTTTCTCAGCTGCATAAGCCTTCCCGGACCTGTATAGTCTGTAAATATCGGTTCGGGCTGTGCAAGCTTGTCGTGCCAGTATTTTTCGTCACGCTTTGCTTTTTTGGATTCGGGATATTCCAGATCCTTTTTCACCGACTCAATATATGATGTCAGCGGCGCAGGATAGGGCAGGTCATACATAAGATGACAGTATATATCCATTACATCCTTTGTAAAAGCTACAACGGAACCCGAATCTGCACAGGCATGATGAACATTGCAGTAATAACCGTTATATCCGTCAGGCATTGATACAATAACTATCCTTGAAAGCTCTCCGCCGTAGGTGTCAAAGGGCTGGGAAGTCCATCTTTCAAGTATGGAATGAGCTTTTTCTTCTGTCAGTGCCGAAAAGTCATAGTACTCAAAATACTGATTCTTATAAGGTTCGATATACTGCCACAGTTTGTCTGTTTCGGGTTCTTTCCATATGCGCATACGCATGGATTCACATCTTTCTACAGCACGGTTAAGCGCTTCTCTCAGTACAGATATATTGAGCTCTGTTTTCAGAAAGGTTCCTGTACCAATATTGACTATCTCGTGAGTAGGACTCAGTCCCAGAGTGTACATATGTACCATCTGAGCCGGAGTGAGCGGATAACAGTCATGTTTTATTCCGCCAATAATTTTTTCCATTTGAAAGCCTCCGTTTCGGTAATATATATTTAGACAATTTTACCATATTGTCTAAATTATGTCAATGGGTTTCTCATAAATTTACAATAATTTTTAAAATTTATAAAAATTTTTATAAATAATTGGTATCAAATATAAAGTAACTGCATGATATCATTCTGAATAATATATAACAGACGGAGGGGCTTAAAAAACTTCGTCACAAAAACTATCATCGGCATATTCTTGCGGCAGAGTCTTTTCTGACAGAATCTGATCCGAATTTTCAAAAATCACCTGTAAAGAACTGCCGGTATTTAAAAAACTATAGTAAACGTCATCAAAAGCTACCCATTGTCATTCCGGGTATCAAAGGGATGAGGAATCTTTCCGGTAAGGATTTTTATATTGAAAAAGATGAGCCGCTCCGTTTGGGATGATATTACATGGAAAAGCTTTTGCCGTTTACTATAAGAAAGATCATGACATTATCACATCAAGGAAGGGAGTTGAATACTGTGATCTGTAATTATGACAACTCCGCAAGCAACAACAGGCAGACCTGCCATACCTGTGAAAGGGGTTTGTCCGTCCTTGTAGGTATTATAGGCGGTATAGTTTTTACTGCCGTTGCTGTTCTGTTATTTATTAATGGTTTCCTGACCTCGGCAGGCTTTGCGGGATGGGTCGCTCTCATAACTGCGCTTGTTTTTCTTGCGGGGCTTATAGTAGCTGCCGCCGTCAGCGAAAAGGGAAGAGAATGTATAGGCTGTTATCTTGGTTCGCTTGTTTTCGGTATTTTCGGAACTATCTTTTCCGGTTATCTCAGTATTTCTGCTGATATTACTGCCGGAACTGTTTTCCCTGCCGTTATTGTCGGTCTTACCGCTTTTTTCTTCGCATATATGATTATAAGCACATTCTTCCTGCTCAGATGTCTTTCTGAATAACAGCTTCGCAGCAATTAGCTTATAGTTCAAAGCAGCTTCGCAGCGATTAGCTTATAGCTCAAAGCTCAAAGCGTGATGACTTACGCTTTCATGCTTTGAGCTTAATGCTTTATGCTTTGAATTGCACAGTGACTTTGAACTGCGCGGCTGTTTTTATTTTTATGCAAAATAATTCTTTTATAGAATATTACATACTGTTCTTTTTGATATAATAACGGTGTATATTAGTTTATAGATTTTAATTACTGATGTGAAGGAAAAGGTTTGAATTATGAGAATGAGAAATAAACCCTGGGCAAAGCCTGAACTTGAGGCCTGCGATTATTTTATTAAAGAACCACAGCTTCTGAAAAGCAAGTGGCAGCAGCAGTTCAAAAAGCAGCAGCCCTTTCATATCGAGCTCGGCTGCGGAAAAGGCGGCTTTATCGCTCAGGCAGCTTTGATGAATACCGATATAAACTATCTTGCTATTGATCTTGAATACAAAATGCTTGGTCTTGCAAGAAGAAAAGTATCTGCGGCATATGAAGAAAAGGGTGTGCCTACAGACAATATCCTGCTGACGGCATACAATATAGAAAAAATATCCGAGCTGCTTGACGCCAATGACAAAGTGGAGCGTATATACATAAACTTCTGCAATCCATGGCCGAGAAATAAGCATAAAAAGCATAGGCTTACCCACCCAAGACAGCTGACACAGTACAAGGATTTTCTGAAAATCGGCGGAGAGATCCGTTTTAAAACAGATGATGATGCGCTTTTTGAAGAAAGCATAGAGTATTTTGAAGAGTGTGGATTCGGGATAGACTATATAACAAGAGATCTTCATAATTCGGATTTTGATGAAAATATAATGACGGAACATGAAAAAATGTTTTCTGAGGAAGGAATAAATATTAAATTCCTAATCGCCCGCATGGAGGTGTCGGATAAAATATGACAAAGGGTAGAATTATCAGAGGCGCTGCGGCAGTTACAGCCGCCTGTGCTCTGATGTCGGGCTGCAGCGATATCGGTCTTGGCAGCCAGTCTATATTGCGTCCGCCGAGAGCAACGGGAAATGAAGCGGCGCTTCAGGAAATTCTTAACAAAGAAGCAGGTGCGTCATATACTCTAAAGTATCCTCAGGCAGGCGACTACAGATCGGCAGTAAGCTTTTTTGATGAGGTGAACTTCCTTTCGACTCAGCAGACTAAAAACGGCAGTACTGCCGAACAAAGTCTGAAGGAAGATCAGATCAAGAAATATGCGGTGGCTTTTTATTCCGTGGATAATGAAACAGGCTCACAAATGTATGTTTCGTTTATGGAAAGAACCAATAAAAAGTGGAAGCAGATAGGAAAATTCTCAAATCCCGGGTCGGGTGTGGACAGAGTTATTTATCAGGATATTACAGGCGACGGTAAAGGCGAATTCCTTGTGGGCTGGACAAGCTATAATTCTACTCTCAATAGCCTTACCGCTTATACCATGGATAACGGCGATCTGAGAGAAATGACCGTTGATGAAAGCTACTCCGATATACTTGTGGAGAACTTTACCGGTGAAACAGTCAGGGATATAATGCTGATCTCCCTTCGTACCGATAAAAAACCATCCAGCGCAAATCTGCTTCAATACGACAGGGACAGCAAGCGTCCTATGACCAGCGTTACTGCGGAGCTTGATTCGGGTGTTGTGTCATTTCAGAAAATTGTTTTCGGAAAAATACATAAAGATCAGAGCGGCGTCGTTATGGACTGTAAAAAAGAGGACGGCAACTATGTTACTCAGGTTCTTTGCTATGATAAGAAAACTCAGAAGCTGCTGACCCCTCTTACTCCTCAGACGAACGATCCTAAAGTGGTTTCGGTAAATCCGACTATCCGCAAGGATCTTATCACTTCAAGGGATATAAATGATGACGGTGTCATAGAAGTGCCTGTTGTAAGCTCAATGTTCTCGTCACCCGATCAGAATCTGGGAGATGTGTGTAATCTTACCACATGGATTCAGATAAATGCCGAATCGGGACAGACGGAAAACAAGCTTAATACCTTAATAAACTATGCCGATGGCTATTACTTTGCTTTTCCGACGAGATGGATCTCAAAGGTCACGGCTATGTATGATAACGAAAACAGGATCATTTATTTCTATATGTGGAACAGTGAAACAGCTTCCGTGGGAGATAAACTGCTTGAAATACACCGTTTCAGAAAAACAGATTGGCAAAAGTCTAAAAGCGGTGAAGGCAATTATGTAAAGCTCCTTTCCGAAGAAAATAAGGACAAGGACTACGTTATTGCAGGCAGGCTTTTTACTACTGCCGCTCAGGATTCGCTGAATATCAATGATGCCGAGCTTGAAAAATGTATCAGACTGATCTGAGAAAGGATGAAAAAATATGAAAAATATACTCGTTGCAGAGGATGAAACGGCCATCCGTGACTTCGTCGTTATTAACCTCGAAAGGGCAGGCTACAATGTTACCGAAGCAGAAAACGGCGCAGTAGCACTGAGAAAATATGATGAGGCAAACGGTGACTTTGATATTGCCGTGCTTGATATAATGATGCCCGAAATGGACGGTCTTTCCGTATGCAAGGAACTGAGAAAGCGCAAGGGCGAGCTTGGTATAATCATGCTTACCGCAAAAACTCAGGAAATGGATAAGGTGACGGGTCTTATGCACGGCGCAGACGACTATGTGACAAAACCCTTTTCTCCTATGGAGCTTGTGGCAAGAGTAGATGCTCTTTACAGAAGAATCGCTATCTCTGAGATGAGAAGTGAAAATAACTTTAAAGAAGAAATAAAGTCGGGAGATTTCACCCTCAATCTGAAAAACCATTCTCTCAAGAAAAACGGCAAACAGATCGAGCTTACTCAGGTGGAATTCCAGATCATGGAATATTTCTTCTCTAACCCCGGAAAGGCTCTTGACAGAAGCGCTATCCTCAAATATGTCTGGGGCGAACAGTATGTGGGTGAAGAAAAAATTGTTGACGTTAATATCCGCCGCCTCAGAATGAAGGTCGAGGATAACCCTTCCTCACCAAAATATATTGTGACTGTATGGGGTCTCGGATATAAATGGGAAACTTAATTTAATGAATAGTGAATAATGAATAATGAATAATATACGGCGGTGCGCCGGGGGGAGGATTTGTGAAAGGTATTACAAAACGGTGGGTGCTTAATACATTTGCCGTGATACTTATTATATTATGTATACTTATCATTGCTTTTGCATTGATAGTACAGAATTTTTACTACAATGGAATTAAACAGACTCTTATCGGACGTTCCAGCGAACTTGTCAATATTTTTAGAGACGGCGGAGAAACAAGCGACCAGTTTATTGATAAGGCAAGAAACTATGTTGAAAATTTCTCCGATAAGGAACAGATGGAGCTTACTGTCATAAACCGCAGCGGCAAAGCTGTAATAAAATCCACAGGCTTTTCACCCGATAACAGTGAACCAATGACAGACTATGACCGTGCCCTTGCAAGTCAGGATCACAGCGGCGACTGGCACGGGGAAATAAGCTCGGGCGAAAATGTTATGGCTATGACAAGAGTTATAACCAATGACAGCAACGATCCCGTCGGCGCTATAAGATATGTCGTTTCTCTTGAGGAAGCCGACAGGAAAATATTTATTGCAATTTCCCTTGTCTGCCTTGTGGGTCTGCTTATAATGTTCTTTATCTTTATCTCAAGTACATATTTTCTCGGCTCTATCGTCCGACCGGTCCGTGAAATAGGCGAAACTGCCAAAAAAATTGCTCAGGGCGATTTTAATGCAAGGATCAATAAATTCTATGATGACGAAATAGGCGATCTTTGCGATACCATAAACTATATGGCAGGCGAGCTCGGTACGGCAGATAAAATGAAAACGGATTTTATCTCCTCCGTTTCTCATGAACTGCGTACCCCGCTGACAGCTATCAAGGGCTGGGCTGAAACTATGCAGCTTGACGGCTTCCAGGATAAAAAAACTATCCAGAAGGGTATCAGCATTATCATTAAAGAAGCTGAGCGCCTTGGGGGAATCGTTGAAGAAGTCCTTGACTTCTCAAGAATACAGCAGGACAGAATGGTTCTTATTATGGACAGGGTCGATCTTATTGCAGAGCTTGACGAATCTATCTATATGCTCAAGGAAAAGGCGACAAGAGAAAATAAGCATATTGTTTATGAAGCGCCCGAAATGCTGCCAATTATCATAGGCGACAGAAACAGGCTCAGACAGGTTTTCTTTAACGTTATAGATAATGCGCTTAAATATTCATCCTCGGACAGCATTGTTAATATTACAGCAGGCGCTGATGAGGAAAAAATCGTAATAACCGTGGAAGACCACGGCTGCGGTATATCGGCAGAGGATCTGCCTAAGGTAAAGCAGAAATTTTATAAGGCTAACCAAACAGTCAGGGGCTCCGGAATAGGTCTTGCGGTAGCAGATGAGATAATGAAGCTGCACCACGGCACACTCGATATCGACAGTACAGAGGGTGTAGGAACTACCGTTACTATTCAGCTGCCCGTAATTAATGAACAAGAGGAAGAGCAAGAAGCTGCAGGTGCAGAGGAAAACTGAAAGAAGGGTTAAGGAACAATGAAAAAACAAAAGACAAAGCTGATCACATCCATCGGCGGTCAGGCCCTGATGGAAGGTATTATGATGAGAGGTCCGCAAAAGTGTACCATGGGAGTCAGAAAAAGCGACGGCTCAATTGAACTTGAGGAAGTCCATCCTCTCAACTGGGCCAAAAAGCATAAAATACTCCGCTTGCCTTTGGTAAGAGGCGTGGTCAATATGATAGACTCCCTTGTTACAGGTGAAAAGGCTCTTATGAGAAGCGCAGATAAGGCTCTTGAGGGTGAAGAGGAAACAGAAGAAGAACCTTCAAAATTCGATCTCTGGCTTGAAAAGCATTTCGGTGACAAAATAATTAATGCTATAATGGTACTTTCAACCGTTATTGCAGTAATATTCTGTATAGCAGTATTCTATTTTGCGCCAACCTGGCTTTATAACATTACAGCAGATGCGCTGCCGTTCATGAAAGAACCTGTTCTTGGAATGGAGCGTTTCTGGCAGTCGGCTTTTGAGGGAGTTATCAGGATCGTACTTTTTCTTGCATATATGTGCCTGTGTACGCTTAACAAGGACGTAAAAAGAGTGTTCCAGTATCATGGGGCAGAGCATAAAACTATATTCTGCTATGAATACGGACTTGATCTGACGGTCGAAAACGTAAAAAAACAAATACGTTTTCATCCCCGCTGCGGTACAAGCTTTATGGTGCTTATGCTTATTGTAGGTATAATAATCGGTCTTTTCATACCTATAAATCATCCTGTGATCAGACCTCTTGTGAAGTTCTGCCTTCTGCCGCTGACTGTTGGCATAGGCTATGAGCTTATAAAGATCTGCGGCAGACATGATAATGTTGTTACAAGGATAATTGCTGCCCCCGGCGTGTGGATGCAGCATATCACAACTAAAGAACCTGATGACAAAATGATAGAAGTTGCTATTGCGGCTATGAAGGATGTAATTCCCGAAAACAGTGAGGACAGAATAGGATGACTTATCTTGAATTGTATAATTCAGCTGTAGGCAGCCTTGAAAATTCAGGCTGTGACTCGCCTGAATATGAGATCAGGGAGCTTTTATCGTACTTTTTCGGTTTCTCAAGATACGACCTTTCTTTAAAAAGAAATGACAGTCCCGATGAAAAAAGCGAAAACGCTTTTCTTGATTCAGTACAAAAACGCTGCAACGGCTATCCGCTGCAATACATACTGAAAAGCTGGACGTTTATGGACTGTGAATTTCATGTGGGCGAGGGAGTACTTATCCCTCGTGACGATACGGAAGTATGTGTCAGGGAGTGTATTAAGCTGATAGATAAAAAGCATATGCAAAGTCCCAGAATAATCGACCTGTGCAGCGGCAGCGGCGCTATTGCCGTGACCCTCGGAAGGCGTTATCCCGAAGCCGAAATATTTGCAGCCGAGCTGTCCGAAAAAGCTTATGCGTATCTTGAGGAGAACATCCGACTCAATCATACCGAAAAAAACGTAAAGCCTGTAAAGGGCGATATATCTGTCCTTTACAAAAATTTCGGGGATGGTTATTTTGACGTAATAATATCAAACCCTCCCTATATAACTACCGATGAAATACCTTCCCTTCAAAAGGAAGTACAGTTTGAACCTAAGCTTGCACTTGACGGTGGGAAAGACGGACTTGACTTTTACCGCATTATATGCGAAAAATGGCTTGCAAAGTTAAAAAAAGGCGGTATAATAAGTCTTGAAACAGGTGAAGATCAGGGCAAAGCAGTAAGTTCACTTCTCATCTCCCATGGCTTTCCGAACGTCACCATAGTCAAGGACATTTCCGGTCTCGACAGAGCAGTAGTGAATAATGAATAGTGAATAATTAAACTGTACTCAAGGAAATGGACACGCAATCTTTAGGCGACTCGTGTAACGTCCCCGAAAAGTGGACAGTCTGAAATGTCCAAACCCACTTATTCGGACAGAATAGTAAAGGGTTTATCGCATTAGTTTCCGGGAAGACA
>CACWRT010000087.1 GCA_902763365.1 uncultured Ruminococcus sp. | reverse complement strand
GATAATAACGAACCGCTCAAACTGCCTGATACGCGGTCAGTACAGCATGAACCGCGAGTTCAGAGCGAAGCGTAAGCGGAGCGATACCCGCGTTTAGGGACCGGCGGCTCGCCGGGGCTCGCCGGCGACATAAACAGACAGAAAATCGGGAAAAAATGTGGTATTATATCGGAGTCGGCGTGTTTTTGGGGATTCTTTTGCCGAGTGAGTATGCGAATTTCAACAATTTATTGTATTTTCCCAAAATATAAGGAAAATAAATAAAAAGTATGCTAAAAGCACTTGAAATTTATTAAAAATTAATGTATTATAGTAAGTAATAAACAGTAATTGGTAATAAAGGAGTTGTTTTATATGCAGCTTGGCAATAACGAGAATAACGGCAACCTGGACGAGTATCTGTTCCACAGCGGAGAACTCTATCGCGCGTATAAATATATGGGTGCGCATAAGGATAACAGACTCGGCAAGGACGGCGTTATGTTCCGTGTATGGGCGCCGAATGCAAAGTCCGTATCGGTGGTCGGTAACTTCAATAACTGGGATCGCACAGCCCATAGAATGATACATACTACAGAAGGCGGTATCTGGGAGTGCTTTATAGCAGATATAGTAGAACCTTATTCCGTTTATAAATACAGTATCGAAACCTATGACGGATCTTGTATTATGAAATCAGATCCGTATGCTTATCATTTTGAAACAAGACCTAACAATGCGTCTGTGTACGTTGATATCGACGGTTTTGAGTGGCATGATCAGGAATGGGCAAATATAAAACATGAGCATGAATCCTACAGCAACCCTATGAACATCTATGAGATGCACGCAGGATCATGGAGAAAATATAAAGACGGCAACCATTTCTCCTACGGCAAGCTTGCTGATGAGCTTATTCCGTATCTGAAAGAAATGGGATATACCCATGTAGAAATGATGCCGCTGACAGAATATCCCTTTGACGCATCCTGGGGCTATCAGGTCACAGGCTACTATGCCGTAACTTCAAGATACGGCAGTCCGTTTGATTTTATGGAATTTGTAGATAAGTGCCATCAGGCAGGGATCTATGTTATCATGGACTGGGTGCCTGCGCACTTCCCGAGAGATGCCTTTGGTCTTGCAAGATTTGACGGTACACCCTGTTACGAATATGCAGACTGGAGAAAGGGCGAGCATAAGGATTGGGGTACTCTTGTATTCGACTACGGCAGAAACGAAGTAGTAAGCTTCCTTATCTCAAGCGCAATATTCTGGATGGATTATTACCATATAGACGGTATTCGTGTTGATGCGGTGGCGTCTATGCTTTACCTTGATTACAGCAGACGTGACGGAGAGTGGGTAGCCAATAAGTTCGGCGGCAAGGAAAACCTTGAAGCTGTTGCATTCCTTCAGAAGCTGAATGAGGCTGCGTTCAAGTTCTATCCCGATGTTCTTATGATAGCTGAGGAATCTACTTCCTGGCCAATGGTTTCAAGACCTACCTACTCCGGCGGTCTCGGCTTCAACTATAAGTGGAATATGGGCTGGATGAATGATATGCTTCACTACATTTCACTCGATCCGCTTTACAGACCGTTCAATCATGATAACCTTACATTCTCGTTCTTCTATGCGTTCTCGGAGAACTTTATACTTCCTATATCTCACGATGAGGTCGTTTACGGAAAGGCTTCACTTATTAACAAGATGCCCGGTAACTATGAACAGAAGTTCGCAGGCGACAGGACATTCGTGGCTTATATGATGGCTCACCCGGGTAAAAAGCTTACTTTCATGGGTACGGAGTTCGGTCAGTTCAAGGAGTGGGATTATGCTACAGAGCTTGACTGGCTTCTGCTTGAGTATCCGGCGCATCAGCAGATCAAGGAATTCTTCAAGGAGGTTAACCACTTCTACCTTGAGAATTCACCCTTCTGGGAGATCGACTATTCATGGGAAGGCTTCCAGTGGATTTCAAATGACGACTATACACAGTCTGTTATCAGCTTCAGAAGAATTGATAAGCAGGGCAACGAGATAATTGTAGTTTGTAACTTCCAGCCTATGCTCAGAGAAAACTACAGTATCGGCGTTCCTTTTGACGGTACATATTCTGAGGTCTTCAATACAGACGATACAAGATTCGGCGGCTCCGGTATAACTAACGGTACTGCTATAGTATCCGACAGAATACCGATGCACGGCTTTGAACAGTCTATTTCGCTTACACTTCCGCCTATGTCGGTAATGTACTTCAAATGCGTTCGCAGAAGAACTAAGATGATCGCTAAAACCGTATCCGATGCTTTGGGAGAAAATAAATCTCTCGTAAAGAAAACAGAAGCCGCATTAGCTAAAATAGCTGAGGCAAAGAAGAAGGCAGAGGAAGAAGCCAAGAAGGCAAAGAAGAAAGCGGAAGAAGAAGCTAAAAAGGCAAAGAAAAAGGCTGAGGAAGAGGCTAAGAAAGCAGAAAAAGCCGAAAAAGAAGCCGCAAAAGCCGAAAAAGCTGAAAAACCTAAAAAGACAGCCGCTAAAAAGAAAACTGAAAAGTCAGAAAGCGATAAGACAGAAGAGTGATCTTCCGCAGCTTAAAAATAAAAATATGCGATAATAGAAATAAATAAGGAGGAATACGAAATGTATCCAAAACAAGAAGTTGTCGCTATGCTGCTTGCCGGCGGTCAGGGAAGCAGACTGGGTGTTCTTACCCAGAAATTAGCAAAACCCGCTGTTCCCTTCGGCGGTAAGTACCGTATAATCGACTTTCCGCTTTCGAACTGTGTAAACTCAGGCATAGACGCAGTAGGTGTGCTGACACAGTATCAGCCCCTCGTTCTTAACGAGTATATAGGAAGCGGTCAGCCCTGGGATCTTGACGGAAATAACAGCGGCGTAAGCGTACTTTCACCTTATCAGCAGGTAAAGGGAGCTGACTGGTATTCAGGTACGGCAAACGCAATTTATCAGAATATCAATTATATCGACAGATATAATCCTGATTATGTAGTAATACTTTCGGGTGACCATATCTATAAGATGGACTATTCAAAGATGATCGCTGAGCATAAGGCTAACAATGCCGACTGTACTATAGCAGTTATAGATGTACCGCTGGCTGAGGCTTCAAGATTCGGTATCATGAATACAAATCCCGACGGTTCTATCTATGAATTCGAGGAGAAGCCCGAAAAGCCCAAGAGCACCAACGCTTCAATGGGTATATATGTATTCAGCTATGACAAGCTCAGAAAGTATCTTATTGAGGATGAGGAAACAGAGGGTTCGTCTCATGACTTCGGTAAGGATATACTTCCCAAGATGCTTGAGGATGGTCTGAGAATGTTTGCATATCAGTTCCAGGGCTACTGGAAGGATGTCGGAACTATTGACAGCCTCTGGGAGTCAAATATGGATCTTCTTGACCCGAATGTTCCCCTTGATCTTACAGACGAGTCATGGAAGATCTACTCAAGAAACCCCGTTGTACCGCCCCAGTATATTTCCGAAACAGCTGAGGTACAGAATTCACTTATCGCAGACGGCTGCTCTATCAGCGGATCTGTAGATTTCTCCGTTCTGTTCTCGAATGTTGTTGTAAAACCCGGCGCAGTGGTACAGGATTCAATAATCATGCCCGGTTCGGTTATTGAAGAAGGCGCGGTAGTACAGTATGCTATTGTTTCCGAAAATACGGTTATCGGCAAGAACGCAGTAGTAGGCGCTCGTCCCGAAACTATAGAAGATAAAGACCAGTGGGGCATCGCAGTAATAGGCGATAACCTTAAAATAGGCGCAGGTGCAAAAATAGCGCCCAAGGCTATGGTTTCAAAAGATGTAGAGGAGGTTGAAGAATAATGCGCGGCAATAATATAATGGGTATCATCTTCGCCAACCTGCATGAAAACCTTATAAGCGAACTGACTGAGGTCAGGATCATGGGTGCAGTACCTTACGGCGGAAAATATCGTCTTATTGACTTCCCGCTTTCCAATATGGTAAACTCGGGTATCAATAAGGTAGGCGTTATCACAAAGAGCAACTATCAGTCCATCATGGATCATATAGGCAACGGTAAAGCATGGGATCTTTCCAGAAAACAGGGCGGTCTGTTTATTCTTCCGCCTTTCACAGAGCAGAGCAATTACTCAGGCAGAGTTTCAACACTCAACAGCATCCGTCCTTTCCTTGAGAATTCAACTCAGGAGTATGTTGTTATATCAGACTGCGATACGATCTGCAATATAGATTATCAGGATGTATGCAGAAAGCATCTTGAGAACGGCGCTGATATTACTCTTATCTATAAGAGGGACCAGCTTCCCGAGAAGCTTCATGATCCTACCGTACTTTCCTTTGACTCAAAGGGTAAGGTAATAGATGTACAGATAAACAATAATATCACAGGCTCATGCAGCTATTATACAAATATGCTTCTTGTCAAGAGAGAGCTTCTTATGGAGCTTATTGATAAGTGCATAAGCAAGAATACACTTAACTTCAAGCGTGATATAATCCAGGGAGAATATAAGAACCTGAATGTATTCGGTTATGAGCTGAAGGGCTTCTCACCGGTTATAACTTCGATGAGCGACTATTTCAATGCAAATATGTCACTTATGAAAGAAGAAATAAGGGCAGACCTGTTCAACAGCGATAACCCGATCTATACAAAGGTAAGAGATGATATGCCCACAAAATACGGTCTTGGTTCAAAGGTCAAGAATTCGCTTATTGCCAACGGCTGTATCATTGAAGGCGAAGTTGATAACTGCGTTCTGTTCAAGGGTGTTCATATCGGAAAGGGTACAAAGGTATCAAACTGCGTAATTATGCAGGATACTAAGATAGGCGCTGACAGTAATCTCAGCTATGTAATTGTCGATAAGGATGTAACCGTAAAGGATGAAAGAACTCTTATGGGTTACCTTTCATATCCGGTATATATCAGCAAGGGCAGTGTAGTATAACGAACAAAGTTCCCGCCCCGCCTTTGGCGGAGCGGGATATACCGATTTTGGGAGGTGCATTAAATGAAAGTATTGTACGCAGCAAGCGAAGCTCAGCCTTTTGCAGCATCAGGCGGTCTTGCAGATGTAGCAGGTTCACTTCCGCACGCACTTCGTAAGAGACTTATAGCTTGCCGTATAGTTATGCCGCTTTATGAAGATATTCCGCAGGCGCTGAAGGATAATCTCAGATTTGTAACCAGCTTTTCCGTGCCCGTATCATGGAGAAGACAATACTGCGGACTTTTTGAAACGAGATATAACAGTGTTATCTATTATTTTATAGATAATGAATATTATTTCAAACGTCAGGGACTATATGGTCACTATGATGATGCGGAGAGATTCGCATTTTTTTCAAGAGCTTGTCTTGAAATGCTTCCATATATTGATTTCAAGCCTGATGTAATAAATTGTAATGACTGGCAGACAGCGCTTATACCCACATACTATGATCTGTTTTATAAGTATAACGATTGGTATAAAGGTATAAAGACTGTATTTACTATCCATAACATTCAGTATCAGGGTCAGTACGGAACTGAACTTTATGAAGAAGTAGTAGGCATACCGCCTGAGCATAGAAGTATTCTCGATTTTGATAATTGTATCAATTATATGAAGGGCGCAATAGAAACGGCTAACCGTGTTACCACCGTCAGTCCCAGCTATGCCTGGGAGATCAGGGATCCGTGGTTCTCGCATAAGCTTGACCCGATACTCAATGCGCGTTCATGGAAGCTGAGAGGCATACTTAACGGTATAGATACCACTTCATATAATCCGGCAACAGATATTCAGCTTTATGCGCATTATACGCCTGAGGATCTGTCAGGTAAGGCAGTCAATAAGCAGAAATTGCAGGAAAGGCTGGGGCTTGAGCAGAATCCTGATGTGCCGATAATTGCAATGGTAACAAGACTCGTATCTCATAAAGGACTTGATCTTGTAAAGGCATCCCTGGATCAGATAATGAGAGAAGAGTATGTACAGTTTGTAATGCTCGGTTCGGGAGATTGGGAATATGAAAGCTTCTTCCGTACCATGCACGAAAGATATCCGGGCAGATTATGTTTCTGCAACGGTTTTATTCCCGAGCTATCCAGAAAGATATATGCCGGCGCAGATATATTCCTTATGCCTTCAAAGGCAGAGCCCTGCGGTCTTTCTCAGATGATAGCGCTGCGCTATGGTACCATTCCGGTAGTAAGAGAAGTCGGCGGTCTGCGTGACTCTATTCAGGACAGCGGTACAGGCGAGGGCAACGGCTTTACTTTTGCCGATTATGATGCTATGGCAATGCTTGGCTGTATCCGTCGAGCAATTGCCGGCTACTGGCAGCGTGACGGCTGGAAGATACTCGTTCAGAGAGCTATGCGCTGTGACAACAGCTGGGCAAAGTCCGCTACCGAATATATCAATCTCTATAAAGAAGTCATGAACGAATGATCTTATTAATGAATAATTAATAATGAATAATGAATAATTATGTGCTCCCTTACTGCGTCAGGACGGTCGGTTTACTCCCTCACCCAAATCAGTAAGGGACTTTTTTAAAATTAGAAGTTAGGAATTAGAAATCAGAATGAAATGAAATTTTTTTTCTTAGATGGCTGATGAAGCAGTTTAGTGCAAAGGTTATGTAAGGAGAAAAAAGCGGAATAAAGATAAGCGCAAAAGTTTCGCTCAAGCCTTTTTAAAGGCTTGCAGGGTCCAGGGGCGGCGCCCTTGGTCGCTGCGTTAGCAGCGAAAGAAGTCCGCAAGAACTCCCCTTAGCAGTAATACAACCAATTTGGCACGTGACAAATTGGTTGTAATGCTTCAAAATCGGTAAAAATGTGTTAAAATAGTATTGACAGATCGTTAAAGATGTGCTAGCTGTCTATAACGATCAAAAAAATTTATTAAAGACAGGAGTGTGTATCATGAAAGCTATGCCAAGATCTGCTGATAAGGCAGAAAACTCAGGAACTGTAAAAGTAAAATGCCCCTTTAAAGCAAAAATGCTTTTCCGAAGAAGCGCGGCTTTGCTTCTCAGTTCAACAATGCTTGTATCGCTGCCAATAACGGCGAATGCAGCAACCATCACCGATGACGGTGATTATGAGATACTGTTCAAAAATAACTGGGTCGGAGGAACAATTGACGGTCTTCCTGATTCAAAACACGTAAGCTTTAATTTTGACAGCGATAATGAGGTGGTAAACCTCAGTGACCTTGTGGGTAATGACGTAAAATACAAATATTATGCGTTCGAGGGCTGGAAGAATGATGATGGTGATGTGATAACCACTATTACCAAGGATGACTTCGATGGCGGCAATTATATCACCCTCAGCGCCCAGTTTGATAACAACAGACCGCAAGATACCGACACATGGTATATCGAGCTTGATTTCGGTTCGGCAGGTTACACTGATGAGTATGAACTTGATAATTACGGCAATGTTTGTCTTGAATTTCCGAAATCCCGGTTTTCATGGGTAGATCTGCCGACACCCGAGGTATATGACGAAAATACCGAGTTTGTCGGATGGGTGGAAGACGCCTGGAGCTACAACGGCGGAAATTATGAAGCAAAAAAGATCTATTATGATGTAACAAAAGAAGATATGGAAGCGGAATGGTGCGATGTTCTGATGCTGAGTGCTTTATACAAAGTAAAAGCAGGTCCTGATGATACATCCTATACATTTACCCTTGATGCAAACGGCGGAACTATTGACGGAAAGACAGCTCAAACATATATAAATCCTGAATATGACAGATACGGTATACAGGATATAAGCAATTTCATTCCCGTTAACAGTGACAGCAGTCTTGTGTTTGCAGGGTGGAATACAAAGAAGGACGGCAGCGGATTTATTATCAATAGTACAGGATTTCGGGACGAACAGCCGATAGATGCCGCTAATCCGGGACTTGCAGATATTTTCCAGACATACGGCGACGATTCCGGCAACGTTACCCTCTATGCAGTCTGGAGAAAAGAAATAAAAGTATCCCCACTGACAAACAGTTATACAGATAAAGCTGTAGCAGAAAAGCTGACTTCAATGCTTACAGCAGGCGACAGCGTCTGGGAAGAACTTGACGAAACAGAAAATGCTTCTATAATAAAAAGAGCATTTTTAAACGGCAAAAAACTATCTGCCGGACTTGTAATCGAAAAAGATACTTCCGATGAAGCAAAGAGAAATATAGACGAGTGTAAAGACAGTTTTTCTTACGACCACTACACCTTCTCCGACGAAGCATTCAAAGTCTATGTTCCGGTCATGGCAAACGGACAGGAAATATGCAGAATGAAAAATATCATAACTGTTCTTGACGAGGCTGAATTTGAATTGCCTGAAGGACTTTTTAACGGCGCAGCTAATGATACAAAAGTAGCCAAGCTTTTCCTTATAAGCCATGATGAACGCGGCAGCCTTGCTGCAAAACGGTTTGGCGGAAAGGTAGACGGCAATACACTTTACGCTGATATGTCTTATGAAATGTACTCCGGCAGCTGGTTTGACGACTGCGATCAGGAAACAGCAGTCCTTGTCGGCAAAACAGAAATGAATATCCTGCCCTATTCCGACAGTGAAAACGATAAGGATGTGGCATATTCAGTAACAGAAGGACTTACAAAGTACAGGAACAATAAGTCCAATTACAGCTGGAAGGGCGAAAAGATACTTGCAGAGTATGACAAGGTTCTTGAAGCCTACGAAAGCGGCAAGGAGATAAAAGCCCGCTTTGTAATGAAGAAAATAACTCCTACGGAAAGTCAGAAGGCAAATATACTAAACCATCTTGACAATTCTGATTATAAGGATTTTACTCCCATGGTATATTACCGTATTCAGCAGTATATTTATGCAGACGGTGTGTTCCTTACTACCTTCTCCGATTCATACGGCGGTGTTGAGATCAATACCGTGGTAAGCGAGATAAAATCTCTTCCCGCAGAAACTGACCCGCGTCATTCAAGAGAATTTGCCTTTGTGGGAACGATCAAAGAAAGCGACGATTACTGGAGAGTGACTTCCTCTGATGCGACTGTTCGTGAAAACGGTCGTGTAAGCGCATACTATTATGCAAGTGAATGCAGTATTTATGCTTTTGGCTACATAATGGGCGGCAAATATCATGTTAATTTCGATGCATGGGATGCCCTTGAAATAGATGGTAAACCTTATGTCGGAACGCTGAAATACCGTTTCAATTTCCTTTCTGATGATGAAGAACTGGACATAAAAGACTTCTTTGGAATTAATGAAGTAAAGAACGCTGTTCAACCTTACTACACATTCAAATACTGGGCAACCAATGACTGGGATTTTGAGACGGGACAATATTTGAATACACCTGTATATAAGGTCACAAAGGATATGTTCTCATATGAAGGCGAAGTATTGTATCTTAGGCCTGAGTTTGATGAAACGATCCCCAAAGGTTCAGGCACATATTATATCAGGGTTTGTACAAGAGGCGGTTCGATAGAAAATCTTCCGACACTTAACGGAAAAGTGAAATGGTCGGATAAAATTGACGTCGCCGGATACGGATTCTATTACTATATAGGCACAGTTAAAAGCAGTGATCTGACAAGTCTTACTCTTCCTGATCCGACACCTGTCGAAGGACAGAAATTCCTTGGCTGGAACAGCAGCTTCGATGCTGAAAGCGGAACAGTCAAGTCCCACGGCGCAGTGATCACAGCAAGCGACTTTAAGGAGAACGATGTTTGTGAGCTGACAGCGGATTACCTTGCTCCCGAAAAGGAAGGCGAGGAGCACAGAATGATGGCTTTCCTCAACGGTAACGGCGGAACAATTGACGGCAAGGAAACAGCATGGTATCATTCTGCATCAGGTTCTTCAGCAGGAACCTACAGCATGAATCTGATAGTTCCCGTAAGAAGCGGATATAAGTTTACAGGCTGGAATACAAAGGCAGACGGCAGCGGCTATGAAGTTGACGATGCAGGCGCAGCAAGTATGTCTATCTTCTCACCCTATCATGAACCGAGACTGAGTGACGATAACTATAATGTCACCCTTTATGCACAGTGGGAATCAGCAGGTCCTGTTGTAGAAATAGTTGCGCTTAACAAAACAGCGGCAACTCTACAGATCAACGGTTCGCTGACACTTACGGCAACGGTTTCACCCTCAGACGCAGTTGATAAGACAATAACCTGGACAAGCTCAAATAAAAAGGTAGCCGAAGTAAGCGCAACAGGTAAGGTTAAGGCAATAGCCAACGGCAAGGCTACTATCACAGCTACAGCAGCAAGTGGAGTATCAGCTAAGTGTACGATAGTTGTAAATACACTTCTCAACAACTCAAGTGTAAGCGCAGAAAAGGCAGCGCCCGGACAGAATGTTACTATAACAGGCGCAGCAGAGGGCGGCACAGCACCTTATAAATATGCTTATTATTTCAGAAGAGTCGGAAATACATCCTGGAAAACTATAGGTACAGAATTCGGCACAGCAACAAAGGCAACACTTACACCTACAGCAGAAGCTGAGTATGAAGTAAAAGTTGTTGTGAAGGACAGCAAGGATAAAACAGCCGAAAAGATCATGAAGGTAACAGCAGAAAATGCTAATACTCTGAAAAACACATCAGTTATTAACAGCGATACCGTACAGGTAGGGGATACTGTAAGAATGGCAGCATCAGCAAACGGCGGAACAGCTCCTTATACTTACGCATACTACTATAAGAGATCTACCAATACAACATGGAAGCTTCTGGGCGACAAGTTCGGAACAAACTCCAGCACAGGATTCACACCTACGGCAGAAGCAAGCTATGATATCAAGATAATAGTTAAAGACAGCACAGGCGCAACAGCTGAAAAGACATTTACGGTAAACGCAGTAAAAGAGCTTCCGCTTACAAACGTTTCCGCAATAAACACACTCAAAGTAAAGGTGGGCAATGCAGTCAAACTTACAGGTAAAGCTGTGGGCGGAACATCTCCCTACACCTATGCGTTCTACTTCAAGAGATCCGCAAATGCTAACTGGAAAACTATAGGCACGGCATTTACATCTACAGCAACAGCAAAGATAAAGCCTACAGCTGCCGCAGACTTTGATTTCAAAGTTGTAGTTATGGACTCTACAGGCGTAAAAGCAACAAAACAGTTCAAAGTAACAGCAGTAGATTAATAGCTCATGGCTCAGAGCGCGGCAGTCCGGACTTTCTTTCCTCTTACGCAGCTTGGTCAACAGCTGTTAGTTTACAGAAAGGTACAGGTTGCGTAATAATTTCAGGAAAGAATAAAAACTGTCAGCTTCGCAGTCCATAGCAATTATATCAATGCAGAAAAGTTCAAGTAAAAGTGAGGTGTACCCGACTACATATGCCCGGTACACCTCAAATTTTTATATCTGATCTTAGGTTTGAAATCTGGTGGATGTTGGCGTAAAAAAATTTGGAAAAATCAAGTTTTTCAGTAACCTTGAGCGAGGAATATAAAAAAGTAATAACCGCGACTAATAAAAGTTGCAGCGATGAGTTCAGAGCGGATGCGCAGCGGAGCGAACCCCGCGTTATGGGATCGGCGGCTCGCCGGGCGAACCCCGCGTTTTAGGGTCCAGCGTCACGCTGGCGGGATAATCATATTCTTGATAAGCCTTTCGTGTTGTGGTATAATATTGACAATAAGAGAAATCCGGGAGATGATACAATGTCAGAAGAAAGTATTGCATCAGGTCACACGATAAACCGTAAATCAAAGGACAGTGTTTTTACAAAGCTTTTTTCCGATACAGGAAATATACTTGAGCTATATAAGCAGCTGCATCCGGAAGACAAGACCGTG
>CACWRT010000086.1 GCA_902763365.1 uncultured Ruminococcus sp. | reverse complement strand
GGCAGTTTGAGCGGTTCGTTATTATCAATAATGTTTTATATCGCTATAAAATCATTCCAAGCATTATTAAAACTGAGCCGCCAAGCTCTGAGCTGCGAAGCTGCTTTGAACTGCGAAGCTGCTCTGGGCTCGTCGCTGCAACCTTTACTTGTCGCGGTTATTACCTTTATTATCGGCTGTTATTTTTTGTTGCTCGCTCAAAGTTATTGAAAAACTCAATTCTCCCATAATTATTTTACACTAACTTTGACCGGCGAGCCGCCGGTCCCTAAAACGCGGGGGTCGCTCCGCTGCGCATACGCTCTGGGCTCGCCGCTGAAATTTTTATTAGTCGCGGTTGTTACATTTATTATCGACTGTTATTTTTATGTTACTCACTCAAAGTTGTTGAAAAATCGTTGATAATAGATTATAATAGTATCAATTAAGAAAGACGCTCGGAAGGTGATTTGAATGGATTTACCGTTCAGGGAAGATTTTCCACCGAGAAATGATGTAGTTTTCTCGATTATATTCGGAAACAGAGAAATGTTTGCAGAGCTTTTAAAGTGTGTGACGGGGCACATACTGAAAACAGACATAGTACATTCGCAGGCAAATATGACTCCTGAAAATGTGGAGCATAATTATATAAGATTTGATACTTTTTCCATAGACGATAATGTTGTGTACTCACTTGATCTGCAAAATACATACGCAGAAACACTGATAAAGAATAGAACGATTTACTATGCCTGTCGTGCAGTTGCGGGGCAGGTTGTAACAAAGGGCAGATATGAAGATCTGAAAAGAGTTGTTGTATCATTTATCATGACAAGAAAAAAGAGCGGAAGTCCTATAGAGATAGTGAAACTTCGTGATGAAGAAAATAATGTCTATTCGGAATTACTGAATCTGTATAATGTATATATCCCCGATGTAATGGAAGACAGGTCGGGAATGACAGACAGATCTCTCATGATTTTTTCTTCATTTTTCTCTGTGAAAACAGAGAAAGAAATGGAAAATTTTATCGGGAAATATAATAATACAGAGTTAGGTGCAAAACTGATATATTACTACTCAAAAGCAATCAAAGCCGATAATCTGGAAATAATAAAGAAAGGGGAGTTTTTTGATATGAAAATAACCGAGCAGGATATTAACGAAGCTAAAATTCAGGCTAAAGCAGAGGGCAAAGCCGAAGGCAAAGCCGAAGGCAAAGCAGAGGGCAAAGCCGAGGGCAGAGAAGAAGGAAGAGCAGAAGAAAGGATCAGTCTTATCCGAAAGCTGGTTGAAGCAGGCTTTTCGAAAAATGACCTTTTAAAAGCGTTGGGAATTGATGAGAACGGGTCGGAAAGAATTTCTCCTGCTTCAACCTGACAATATTCTACAATGACTGGAATGGACAACGGTTTTCCGACCGCTGTCCATTTTTACGTATATCACCTTAATTACGGATTATTTTGGCTGCATATTTTGAAATAACTTTTAAAAAGATGAGAAATATAATATAAGCTGTCACTAATTCCACTTTCCGGATAATTATTTAAACTCTTCTGCTAAGTGCCAGAGAGGTTCTTCGACAATGGCATCTACTATGATGCCATCGGCAGTGTATTCTTCGCTGCGTAAAGCCCCGGCGTTTCGCAGAACTGCTATAACAGAAGCTTTATCAAATGGTACAAGAATATGATAGTGTCTGAGCTTTACAGGGAGGTTTTCTTCTATCTTTCTGAGAAGTTCGTCTATGCCGAATCCTTCCTTTGCACATATGCGTACACTGTCACGGTCTGAGGGAAGATCATAAGGGTCGCTGACAAGATCGCATTTGTTGTATACGGTTATGACCGGTTTACCCTCACATCCGAGCTCCTTCAGGAGAGTGCTTGTTACATCAAGATGCAGCTTATATTCCTCACTTGATGCGTCACATACATTAAGTATAATGTCAGCTGTCGCTGCTTCTTCAAGGGTTGACTTGAATGCTTCTACAAGATGATGGGGAAGCCGTCTTACAAGTCCGACCGTGTCTATCATCATTACGGATATGCCGCTGGGCAGTTTCAGTGCCCGTGAAGTCGGATCAAGCGTTGCAAAAAGCTTGTTTTCGGAAAGTACGCCTGCCTGTGTGAGTGTGTTCATCAGTGTGGATTTTCCTGCGTTTGTATAGCCTACTATTGCGGCGGTAATAATACCGTCCTTCTTTCTGCGCAGTCGGTGCCTGTCACGGCGGTCTTTCATGTCGGACAACTCGTCCTTCAGCGATTCTATCCTTCTGCGGATATGACGCTTGTCTGTTTCAAGCTTCGTTTCACCGGGACCTCTTGTGCCGACTCCGCCGCCAAGCCTTGACATCTCCCTGCCCTTTCCTGACAGTCGTGGAAGCAGGTATTTCAGTTGTGCAAGCTCTACCTGAAGCTTGCCTTCGTTTGTCTTTGCACGTATTGCAAAAATGTCAAGTATAAGCATTGTACGGTCAATTGTCCGGACATCTGTTGCTGCTTCAATATTGCGTATCTGAGTCGGAGTCAGTTCCAGGTCGAAGACAATGAAGTCTATCTCATTGTCCTCACAAAACTGCTTGATCTCTTCAAGCCTGCCCGAACCTATTGCTGTTGCTCCGTCAGGCTTATCACGTTTTTGCATCATATTGGCAACAGGCTCTGCGCCTGCGCTTTCTACAAGCTCATACAGTTCTGCCATAGAACTTTCCGCATCATATTCGCCTGTGTCTATTCCTACAAGCAGCGCTTTTTGTATCTTTTTGCTATTATCATATAATTCCATATATTATCTCCTTTGGCTCAAAATATCATCTGTTTTTACTTAAATAATAGCACAAGTTTATCGTTTTGCCAACCCATAATCCGCGGCGAGCCTGTGGTGTAAAATAATTATGGGTTTCAGTAACTTTGAGTGAGGAACATATAGTATCAGCCGATAATAAAAGTAATAACCGCGACTAATGAAAGTCACAGCGGCGAGCCAAGAGCGGAGCGTAAGCGCAGCGAACCCCGCGTTTTAGGGTCCAGCGTCACGCTGGCGGCTCGCCGGTCGGTTAGTGTAAAATTATAGTTGGCAAATATTATCAATGGTAAAAAATGAGCTGCTCAAGAAGCTTGATACGCGGGCATTAAAGCCTGAACTGCGAGTTCAGAGCGGAGCGTATGCGCAGCGATACCCGCGTTTAGGGTCCGGCGGCTCGCCGGCGCCGGTCGGTTAGTGTAAAATTATAGTTGGCAAATATTATCAATGGTAAAAAATGAGCTGCTCAAGAAGAGCCTGATACGCGGGCAGTAAAGCCTGAGCGGCGAGTTCAGAGCGGATGCGAAGCGGAGCGATACCCGCGTTTAGGGTCCAGCGTCACGCTGGCGGCGGCTCGCCGGCGCCGGTCGACGGGGGGTTGAAATAATCGGGAAATTGGGGTATAATGTATGTAATTGATGAAGTCAATTACTGATACTGCTTCTTACGGAGATGGATTATGAAAAAATTTTTTGCTATACTTATCTGCAAGCTCCTGCGATTTGCGGGAAATATTATAGGGCGGGGAAGCTCCCTTCCCGGACAGATTGCACTCAAGATCTGCCCCGATATTCTCAGCCGTGTCAAATTGCCCGAATATATAATCGCCGTGACGGGCAGCAACGGAAAAACTTCTACTGTTGAAATGATAGCTCATATTCTTAATCGTAACGGTAAGTCCGTTGCCTGGAACAAGGAAGGCTCTAATCAGATTGAAGGAGTTACCACACTTGTCCTCGGCAGCTCTACCCTTGGCGGAAAAGTGAAAAAAGATATACTTCTTATAGAAAGTGACGAACGCTTTGCTAAATATACATTCAAATACATAAAACCGACTCATTACGTTATAACAAACCTGTATCGTGACCAGTTGACAAGAAACGGTCATCCCGAATGGGTATATGATGCCCTGAGTGACAGTATTTATCCCGAAACTCAGCTTATACTCAATGCCGACGATCCTCTCGTATCTCTGTTCGGAAAAGACAAGGACGATGTTATCTGGTTTGGCGCTGATACTCTTTCGACCGATACAAAGGAGCTTGAAAGCGTGTACAATGACGGTGCATACTGCCCGAACTGTAAGTCACCTATGGTTTACACTACTCATCACTATAATCATATCGGACACTACTCTTGCACATCCTGCGGATATAAAAGACATGATACTGCCTATACTATTACATCCGTTGATCTTGACAATGGCGAGATGACCGTTGACGGAAAGTATAATATCAGTCTTGCACTTCGTTCCCTTTATAATATCTATAACATCCTTGCTGCTTATACTGTTGCTTCCATTGTTGGTATAGACGGGGAGAAAACGGCTTCCGATATGAGCGATTACGTTATGAAAAACGGCAGAGTCATAACTTTTGAGATCGGCAGCCGTCAGGGCACTATGCTGACTTCAAAGCATGAGAACAGTGTGTCCTATGATCAGTCCATCCGCCTTGCCTGCGCCGATAAAAGAGGCTGTGATGTTATGTTCATAGTTGACGCAGTAAGCCGAAAGTATTTTACAAGCGACGTTTCGTGGCTTTGGGATATTGATTTTGAAATGCTGAGAAACGAAAACGTTCATGAGATAATCCTTTCGGGTACATATTACAACGATCTCGCAGTTCGCTTTGAATATACCGATATACCAAAGGATAAGATCAGAATAATACCCGATATAGAAAAAGCCTACGATCACCTTAAAAGCGACAGACAGGAATATATCTATGTTATTACCTGTTTTTCTGATAAAGGTAAGTTTCTTGCGCTTTTATAAGGAGAATTAAAATGAAAATACTTCACTTGTATTATGATATAATGAATCTTTACGGCGATTACGCCAATGTTTCTGCATTTGAAAGACTTATGAAAGCTTTGGGTAAGGACGTTCGGACAGACAGATCGTCTTTCAGGGATAAAGCTGATCTGTCAGAATACGATTTCCTGTACATAGGTTCCGGTACTGAACGAAATCAAAAAGTAGTAATGAAGGATATGCAGCGATATAAAGAAGATCTGAGAGATTGTATTGATAAGGGAAAGGTCATGCTTATGACAGGTAACTCCTTTGAGATGCTCGGATCGTCTGTTACTGACAGCAAAGGAAATGTACATGAGGGTCTTGGTCTTTTCTCTTTCTCAACAACCGAACAGAACAAGACAAGACAGACAGGCGATGCTGTTTTTTCCATGAAGGGAACGGATAAAAAGTTTGTCGGTTTTATAAATAAGTGCAGCAGTATTTCGGGCGTAGATAAACCGCTTTTTGATATAGAAATGGGACTTGGAAACACCGACAATGAAAAAACCGAAGGTATACGCTTGGGAAATTTCTTCGGTACTCATCTTACAGGGCCCATACTTGTCAAAAACCCCTGGTTCCTGTGTTACATTGCATCCCTTGTTACCGGAGAAAATATAAATCCGTCAGATGAGCTGCTTAAATATGAGCTTGCCGGATATGACGTGACTCTTTCCGAATTAAATAAGAGGATTGGTTTATAGCTTATAGTTTATAGTACACGGATCATCCCAGACTCTGAAAAAATGAGTTGTATAGTCATTGATTTTAGTTTATAGTAAGGATGTAAAAGGGTTAATTATATTTTATCGGAGATCATATCAGAGTTATAGCCGATAATAAAAGTAATAACCGCGACATATAAAGGTTGCGTTGACGAGATCAGAGCGCAGCGCCCCCCGCATTATAGGGCGGCGGCTCGATGGGGTATAGGATATGTTTGGTAAGCATTTTGTGTTGGATCAGAAAACCTTGCAGGTAATTGAACAAATAGGAGAACATATGCCCGGAGGGTTCTTTATTTATCAGGCATCCGGTGATGAAAAGGTACTGTATGCAAATAAGGCAGTATTTGAAATATTCGGCTGCCGGACAAGTGAACAGTTCAGAGAATTGACAGGGGGTACATTCGGTGGAATGGTGTATCCCGAAGATTACAAAAATGTTTCTGCCGCAATTACAAAACAGGTAGATAACAGCCGTTCCGATCTTGATTATGTTGAATACCGCATAATCCGTCGTGACGGCGAAATAAGATGGATAGACGATTACGGTCATTATGTTCAGTCAGATGCTTACGGCGGCATATACTATGTGTTTATCTCGGATATAACTGAAAAGCGTATTCAGTATGAAAACGACAGGGTAATGAAGTTAGCCGTTATTAATGCACTGAGCAGACAGTATAATACTGTGTGGCTGATAAATGATGCGGAAACCGAAAGCTTTTCCCTTTTCAGAGGCGACAGAGAAGAAACCGGCATCCACTATAAACCTATAGATCGTGCTTTGAAGTATACTGCCTTTTCTCAGGCTATAAACGATTATATAAATAATTTTGTTTCTCAAGAGGACAGGGATCGTCTTTCAAAGGAGCTTGCCATTAGAAACATCGTATACCAAACGAGCCGGAAAAGTATTTTCTCCGTAATGTACCGCCGTCTGATGGAGGAAGGGGAAAGATACTATCGCATAGAATTTGCAAAGGTGGAGCTTTCCGGCGGGAAAACTGCTATTGTTTCAGGATTTAAGGATGTAGATGACGAAGTACGCAGAGAACAGGAAATACAGCAGGCGCTTCGTGATGCTATAAAAGCAGCAAATGCTTCAAATAAAGCTAAAAGTGACTTTCTTTCAACTATGAGTCATGATATACGTACACCCATGAACGCTATAATCGGAATGACTGCCATAGCTGCTGCGCATATCGACGATAAAGAAAGGGTTTCGGACTGCCTGAAAAAAATAACCGAGTCGTCGGGACATTTGCTTTCCCTTATCAATGAAGTACTTGATATGAATAAGATTGAATCGGGTAAGATAGAGCTTTGTGAAGAAGAATTTGATCTTTCAGAGCTGATAGATAAGCTGATTACCATGACGAGGGTGCAGATGAATCAGCACGGTCATACATTTCATGTCAATATAAACGAGGTAAGGCACGAAAATGTTATAGGTGACATCCGGAGGATACAACAGGTTTTTGTGAATCTCATGAGCAACGCCATAAAATATACTCCCGACGGAGGAACCATTGACCTGACCATCTCCGAACTGCCTACAAGAATATCCGGAACAGGGTGCTATGAATTTGTATTTGAGGATAACGGCTACGGTATGACACCGGAATTTCTTGAGCACCTTTTTGAACCCTTTACAAGAGCTGATGATAAAAAGACTGCGGGGATAGAGGGGACAGGCCTTGGTATGGCTATAACCAAAAACATTGTTCAGATGATGGACGGCACAATAAAAGCTGAAAGTAAATACGGCGAAGGCTCGAAGTTTACCGTTACCCTTTATCTCAAGCAGACAGATGCGGAAGATACGGATTATTCGAAGTTTGAGGACCTGCATATACTTGTTGCGGACGATGATCCCATCAGCTGCGAATCTGCCTGCGGAATACTGAATGATATAGGCATGACAAGCGAATGGGTACTTTCCGGAAAGGCAGCAGTCGAAAGGGTACGTACAAGATTTGAACAGGGAAGAAACTTCTATGCTGTTATAATTGACTGGAAAATGCCCGATATGGACGGGGTTGAGACTACAAGACGAATACGTAAGCTTGTAGGCGATGATACACCGATAATAATATTCTCTGCCTATGACTGGAGTGATATTGAACAGCAGGCAAGAGAAGCAGGCGCAAACGCATTTATAAGCAAGCCGCTTTTCAAGACAAAGCTTGTAAGGCTTTTTAAGACTTTTACCGATGATAATAAAGATGATATTCAGGAGCACACTTCACTTTCAGATTTTGAGAAAATTGATCTTAGCGGCAGGAGAGTATTGCTTGCGGAGGATATAGATATAAATGCTCAGATCGCAGAGCATATTCTGAACATGACGGGTGTTTCTGTTGAACGTGCCTGTGACGGCGCTGCCGCTGTAGAAATGCTCAGAAAAAACGGTGTCGGGTATTATGACCTTGTATTCATGGATATACAAATGCCAAATATGGACGGCTATGAGGCGGCAGGCGTGATCCGCAGTGAAAGTAATGACTATATGAAAAACATACCTATAATAGCTATGACGGCGAATGCTTTTGAAGAGGATATCAGACACGCTGTTTCCGCAGGTATGAACGGTCATATCGCTAAGCCTCTCGACTTCGCTGAACTATCGGGAATCCTCAAAAGCTTTATATCATGACAAGCAAAAAGCGGAGATCCGACAGAAATTATAAAGCTTAGTGATGAAAACAATAACATTATAAGATCCGGAATCAGTTAACCATATGTAACATATAAAGAACGGACCGCTAAGAAATCCTGATATGGGATATGTCGGTCGTAAAATTGGAGAACAGTTTATATGTACTTTAGTGATATATTAAATGAATATATTGAAAAAGTGTCGTGCAGCAACAGGGAGCTGTCGGAAATCTCTGGTATTTCTGCCGAAACAATAGCACGATACAAACGGGGAGAAAGAATACCAAGACAGGGGAGCAGTATTGTCAGACAGCTTGCACAAGGTATTGAAAGCTTTGGGAAAAACAGTGGTATAAATGTGTCTGCTGCTGAAATAGAGGAAAGACTGAATTCAGTGCTGGGTGAAGGAATAAATGTTGATTCCGAAACCTATACCTCTAATCTTAATCTTCTCGCAGATTATATGGAGATAACCAGAACAGAGCTTGCAAAAAATCTGAATTATGATCCATCCTATATTTCAAGGGTGTTTTCCGGTAAAAGAAAGCCTTCTGATATGAGCAAGTTCAATTATGATATTGCGGTCTATGCGGCGCAGCGGTTATTCGAAATGGAAAAAACCGATGGACTTGAAAAAATACTCGGGTGCAGCAGGAATGATATTGACACAAAAGAAAAAACTGTAAACGCAGTATACAAATGGATAGGCAACAACAGGTTTACCCCCGTATATAATAATATGAACAAATTCCTGAACAGACTTGATGAGTTTGATCTGGACGATTATATCAAGGCTATCAAATTTGATAAAATAAAAATACCTACTTCTCCCTTCCGTTTTCCATCATCAAAAAGAGTTACCGGACTTAAAAATATGATGGATATTGAAATGGATTTTATAAGATCTGTATTGCTTTCAAAGTCTGAGGAAGATATGATAATGTACAGCGATATGCCTATGGATAAAATGGCTAAGGATGAGGAATTTGCTAAAAAATGGATGTTCGGTATGGCAATGCTCCTCAAAAAAGGTCTTCATCTAAATATGATACATGAGGTAAGCCGCCCGATAGATGAACTTACGCTGGGGCTGGAAAGCTTTATCCCGATGTATATGACCGGGCAGATATCTCCGTACTATATTGAAGAAAAAGAGAATAATGTATTTCTCCATCTCCTTAAAGTATCAGGTACAGTTGCCCTTACAGGTGAGGCAATAAACGGATATCATGAAGACGGTTTTTATTATATGACCAACAATAAAGAAGAAGTTAAATACTTCAGACAAAGAGCAAAGCAAATGCTGTCAAAAACAAAACCGCTTATGGATATATATACGGAAAAAAACAGCGGAAGCTATAAGAGTTTTTATAATTCTGTTGATGAAATGAGAGGTGAAAGAAAATATATTCTTTCACAGCTGCCCGTATATACACTCTCAGACGAACTTCTCATGAAGATACTGTCAAGAGAAGGTACAGGGAGGCATGAATGTGAAGTTGTCAGAAGGTATATTCATGACCGCCGTAAAAAAATGACGGAGATTTTGAGCAGGGGCGACAGAACAGAGATCGAAATACCCGTAATTTCCAAGGATATTTACGATCATGTGCAGATGAAAATATCCTTTCCCGGATTATTCCTTAAAAAAGAATTTATCTGCGGCAAAGACGAATATCTCGAACATCTCAGAGAAACAAAAGGCTTTTTTGAGGGAATTAAAAACTGTGAGCTTAAACGCGGTAACTCCGATGGCTTCAGAAATATCAATATTCTTATTATCAGAGACAAGCTTGTAATTGTATCAAAAATGATATCCCCTGCAATACATTTTGCTATATATCATCCCAGAATGATAAAAGCCTTTGAAGATTTTGCATTTCCTATCACGGATATGGATTCTGATACCCCGGACGATACTTACAGTAATTAATAATCCGGGTGGTTCAGAACGCCGTTAAGGATAAAAGGAAAATGGTCGGATATAAAAATAATTCCTGAGAGTGATTATAATAACGGTTTCAGAGCATAGAGTTGAAATGAAACAGTAATAATTTGAAAGAATTCTAAAAATGGTATTGACATTTATAGGATTTTTTTGGATAATTATATTGTATGTTTATGATTATTTTCCGACTGAACGATTGTTATCCGCAGGTCGGTCTGAGTGAATTCAAAGTCGGCAGGAGTCAGGTATATGAGAATAATTACAGGGTCAGCAAGAGGCAGAAAACTCGTTTCACCCTCGGGAGATGATGTAAGACCGACTACCGATACGGTAAAAGAATCGGTATTCAGTATAATTCAATTTGAAACAGAGGGCTGCCGTTTTCTCGACGCTTTTGCGGGTTCCGGTCAGATGGGACTTGAAGCGCTTAGCCGCGGGGCAAAAAAGGCATATTTTATTGACAGCAGCCGCCGTTCTATGGATGTTATAAAAAAGAATATAGCACTGTGCTCCTTTGGCAGCGACAGGGCAGTTACTGTAATGAGGGACACCTTATCTTTTCTGTCTTCTTCAACTGAGAGATTCGATATAGCTTTTCTTGATCCGCCCTACAGAAAAGGGCTTCTTCAACAGGCACTTGTTCTTTGTGCGGGTATTACCGACCGATATATTATTTGTGAGCATCCCCGCGATGAAAACCTGCCGGAGTCTGTGGGAAACTTTATTATGAAAAAAAGCTACCGTTACGGCAGCATTATGATAAGCATTTATAAATTAGCGGATAGTGATTAGTTTATAGTTTACTGACTGCTGATCACTGACAAGGAGTGTTTTAATGAGAACAGCAATATGTCCGGGAAGCTTTGATCCCGTAACATACGGTCATATAGATATTATAAAGAGAGCTTCAAGAATATTTGACAGGGTTATTGTCGGTGTTCTTGTGAATGTACAAAAAAAGCCATGGTTTACTATAGAGGAAAGAACCGATCTTCTTAGGAAAACCGTGGGGGATATTCCTAATGTTGAGATAGAGGGTTTTGACGGTCTTCTGGTTGACTTTGCGGCTAAGAATAACGCAAATGTTATTGTAAAGGGTCTCAGGGCTGTATCTGACTTTGAATATGAATTTCAGATGGCTCTGACTAACAGTAAGCTCAATAATACCATTGAAACTGTATTTCTGACCACAAGCTCGGAAAATATGTACCTCAGCTCAAGTATTGTCAAACAGGTGGGACTTTTAGGCGGAGATATTTCTCCCTTTGTTCCCGAATGTGTACATGATGAGATCCTTATGAGGATCAATAAAATGAAGTAAATTATTCGGATGACAGTAAAAGTCACGATCCTTTGTTAATATAATCGGATCGGGAGTTTTATGTTCAGCCGGCTAAATAAAAAACTCAAAGGAGAAAATAAATATGAAAATCGAAATGCTTATTGATGAACTCCAGGAGATTATAGATGAGGCCTTTACACTTCCTCTCAGCGGCGGAAAAACCGTTATCAATACCGAGAGAGTAAGAGAAATAATCGACGACATGAGATCAAATCTGCCTGTAGAGCTTAAACAGGCAAAGAGTATCGCTGCTGATCGTACAAATATCATAAATAAATCAAAATCAGAGGCTGAAACCATCGTACAGGAAGCTGAGGACCGCTCAAAAACTATGATCCAGCAGGCAGAGGATAAGGCTAAAGCTACCGTGAAGCAGGCAGAGGAAAAAGCGAATGCCCTCGTTCAGCAGAGTGAGATTGTTATGCGCGCTCAGAATAAAGCAAATGATATAATAGCTCAGGCGGATAAACAGGCTGCTGAGATCAAGGGCGCTGCCAATACCTATATTGACGGTATAATGAAAAAAGCTGATGATGAGCTTTCAAAGAATCTTGCTGACCTTAAAAAGACAAGGGAAAGCCTCAAGAATTATCAGGCGCAGGGAGGAAACAGGCGGCCTGCTGCTCGACAGAAGAAAAATACACAGTGATATGTACAGGGATCTGTTTGTTTGAAAACGTTCTTTTCTGATATGTTACTGCTTCCCGTTTGATATTATCTCAGACAGGAAGCAGTATATAGTATGTAAAGTGAGTGATTTTTACATGAGAAAAAGCCTGTCACGTTTTTTTATATTTATATTGCTTATGCTTGCAGCTGTCCTGATCGGCGCAGTCGCTGCATATCTTTATCGTGAATCATCAAATGCAGACGGCAGTAATGATGGAGCTGTAGGGATACCTTTCTTAACGCCTGAAAAAGAGGAAAGCAAGGAATACAGCCGTATAGAGAATAAAGCTCTGACGAAGCCTTCCGAGGAAGAGGATGATACGATTTCGACTTACGCATATGATGCTTTGTCGGGTGAAAATCTGAGATACCTGTATGAAAAGCTTGACGAATCAGTTTACAGGATCTCGGATGAAATGAGTGAAGACGGAAGGTATAAGACGAAGCTGATCGAAGTTACCGGGGTGGAATACAGTTCAGGCGATATAAATGTTGCGATAAATGCTTATTTGTATGATCATCCGCAGGTTTTCTGGATAGACAATTATTTTGGATATCATAGTGATGAGAATGTTACGTATGTTGAATGTTATTCTGTACTGTCCGGTAACCAGTGTGAACTTTATATTGAGAAATTCAATGAAGCACTGGGACAAATGTTAGCCGATATTGATGAGGGTGACGGTCAATATGAAAGGGAAAAGATACTGCATGACAAGCTTCTGGAAAAATGCAGCTATAAAAAAGGTGTGGATTCCATTGAGGACGGGTGGCAGTATTTCAGTGCATACGGTGCAATAGTTGACGGCGAGGCCGTATGCGAAGGATATTCAAAAGCTATGATGCTGCTTCTTAATCTTGCGGGAGTTGATTGCGCTACCATCAGAGGAAAAGGTGAAGGCAATGAGCAGGAGTGGGAGCGGCATATGTGGAATGTTGTCAAGATCGGAGAAGATTGGTATCACCTTGACAGCACATGGGATGATTCCGAAGACAATGATGTTCTGTATGATTTTTTCAATCTTACGACGGAAGCTGTAAGAGCGGATCATATACCTGATATTGAGCTTAGCGAAGCCACTTATCTTGATGATTTCAGCTATAATTTCTTTATCCCCGAGTGTACTTCGACTGAAATGAATTATTTCTACAGGGATGGAGTTGTTATCAACAGTCTTGATGACAAGGCAAATGACGATATTGCCGATAAGATCTATGATCTTTCCACAAGGGGAGAGTATCTGGTTTATATAATGATAGGCGATGATGTTTATTATGATGATTTTATGAATCTTATGCTGAAAAATGGCGGCAATCAGTTTTATGATTGTATAGAGAGAGTCAACAATTATGTTGGCAAAGAGGTGTACAGTACAAGACATTGTCATCTTACCGAAAACCCTAGACGCAAGACGCTTCGAGTCAGACTTGCCGATGCGGAATAAAAAACGACCTGCCCATGATCTCAGATCGGGCAGGTCTTGATTTTTTTTTACAGCATGGAATCGGCTAAAGCTTCAAGCTGAGGGATATTTTCAGGTTTAAGAGAGGATTTTATGGTAACAGAAACGTCGCTTATTTCTATGTTTTTCATTGACTCAAAATATGCTTTCATTACCTTACCGGCAGATGGTGCCCATGAACCGTTTTCAACTATAGCTACCTTTCTGTTGCGGTAAGTTTTGATCTTGAGGTGGTGAAGAAAATCATTTGCAGGCGGGAATATGTCACCGTCATAGGAGCTTGCCAGCATTATCATCCGGCTGTATCTGAAAGCATCCTCGATATTTTCATGGAGATCACTTCTTGTAAGATCTGATATAGCTATCGGAAGATCTGTTTTCGCTTTGAGTATATCATAGAGCTTGAGAGCAGCTTCTTTTGTATTCCCATGGATAGATGCGTATGCTATGAAGATACCGTCAGTTTCTGCTTCGTATTTGCTCCATGTGTCGTAAAGACCAATATAATAGCTGAGATTTTCGTTGAGTATAGGGCCGTGAAGAGGGCATATAGTCTGAATGTCAAGCTTAGCAGCCTTTTTCAGAAGTGCCTGAACCTGCGCGCCGTATTTTCCGCAAATGTTGAAATAGTACCTTCTTGCTTCGCAAGCCCAGTCGTCGGGTTCTGCATCCATAACACCGAATTTTCCGAAACCATCTGCGCTGAAAAGAACCTTTTCAGTTTCTTCATAGGTAACCATTACCTCAGGCCAGTGTACCATTGGCGCCATGTAGAATGTAAGCTTATGCGCTCCCAGGTCAATGGTATCACCTTCTTTTACAGTAATTGTCCTGCCTTCGGTATCCATTGTAAAGAACTGGGGCAGCATTGAAAAGGTTTTTGCATTTCCGATAAGCTTCATCCCGGGATATTTTTCGGCAGCCTTGGCAATATTTGCGGCATGATCGGGCTCCATGTGACTAATAACGAGGTAGTCGGGAGTTTTTCCGTCCAGAACAGCGGCAAGGTTTTCAAACCATTCATCGGTTTTCCTTTCGTCGATAGTATCAAGTACTGCGATCTTTTCATCAATAATCACATAGGAGTTATAGCACATCCCGTCAGGTACTTCATACTGGCTTTCAAAAAGATCAAGATCGGGATCATCTGCTCCGATATATTTAATCGACTCTGACACATCTCTTATCATTTTTATTCCTCCTGTTTTTACCGTCATAGCGGCATATTTTAACGTATTTCATTATACCCTATTTCTATCAAAATTGCAACTCCCACCACCGCCGGCGAGCCGCCGGTCCCGTAACGCGGGTATCGCTCCGCTTCGCATCCGCTCTGAACTCGCCGTTCAGGCTTTACTGCCCGCGTATCATGCTTCTTGAGCAGCTCATTTTTTACCATTGATAATATTTTTGCCAATTATAATTTTACACTAACCCGGCGAGCCGCCGGTCCCTAAACGCGGGTATCGCT